>JARRCQ010000112.1 GCA_029982105.1 Candidatus Atribacteria bacterium
TAAAAGGTACTCCGGGGATAACAGGCTGGTCTCTCCCAAGAGTCCATATCGACGGAGAGGCTCGGCACCTCGATGTCGGCTCGTCGCATCCTGGGGCTGAAGTAGGTCCCAAGGGTTGGGCTGTTCGCCCATTAAAGCGGTACGTGAGCTGGGTTTAGAACGTCGTGAGACAGTTCGGTCCCTATCTGTCGTGGGCGTAGGATACTTGAGGGGAGCTGTCCCTAGTACGAGAGGACCGGGATGGACGAACCTCCAGTGTACCAGTTGTCCCGCCAGGGGCATAGCTGGGTAGCTGTGTTCGGAGAGGATAAGCGCTGAAAGCATCTAAGCGCGAAGCCCACCCCAAGATTAGGTATCCCACTCGAAAGAGGTAAGACTCCGGGAAGATTACCCGGTTGATAGGCTCCCAGTGTAAGGGTGGTAACATCTTGAGCTGAGGAGTACTAATAGGTCGAGGGCTTGACCGCAAATTAAAGGAATATCTCTTCCACCTTATCATAGATATTCCGGTGGTCATAGCAGAGGGGAAACGCCCGTTTCCATTCCGAACACGGAAGCTAAGCCCTCTAACGCCGATGATACTGCCTGGGCAACTGGGTGGGAAAGTAGGAAGCTGCCGGGAGAAAAAGCGAGAGTTTATCTCTCGCTTTTTTTTGTTGGTAGAGGAAATGAAAAGTTTATGTTCCAGATAAAGAACCGGCTAAAAGCCCTCTCATAAAGTAGCGACCCAGGAAAATATATAATAAAAGAGGAGGAATGGCGGTGATAAGAGCTCCCGCCATCTGAATATTCCATTCTACAAAATAAGAGCCAGCGAGGTTATTAAGGGCAACGGTAATAGGCTGAATACTGGGCTTTTGTGCTACTATCAGTCCAAAGAGAAAGTCATTCCATATAGAGGTAAATTGCCAGATCATAACCACAGCAAAACCAGGCATAGATATCGGTAGAATTATATCTCTATAGATTCTTAAAAAACTGCCTCCGTCAATTTTCGCTGCTTCTAATAACTCGGTAGGAACAGTAGAGTAATAATTTCTGAATATCAACGTGGTTATGGGTATTCCGTAGACACAGTGAATAAAGATTAAGCCCGGGATAGAGCCATATAAACCTATTTTTTGTAAAACCACCACTATGGGGATTAAGACGCTCTGGTAAGGAATAAACATACCAAATATAATGAGGGCTAATAAAGCATTAGAAAATTTGAATTTCCACTTAGAGAAAACATAACCGTTCATAGAACCCAAAAGAGAAGATATTATGGTAGCAGGGATGACCAGGTATACACTGTTCATAAAGTTCTTAGACAAGCCAGTTATCCCTTTTGAAGCATCACCACCCCAGGCAATCTTAAAGCTGTCCAGACTTATATTTTGGGGGAGTTTCCACATATCTTTTAAACTCACTTCGGCAAAGCTTTTAAAGCTGGTTGCTAAAAGGACATACACAGGTAAAAGATAAAATATAGCAAAAAATATTAGAACCAAATATAAAATAGATCTACTTGGTTTATAAGCCCTGTGCATTTAGTTTCCCCCTCTTAAGCCACTCCACAAATAAGGTATGATAAGGATGGCTACAAAAATTAATAGAATAGTAGCAATGGCCGCACCTTGAGCAAAAAAATTACCCCTAAAGGTGGTATCATACATAAACAGAGCCGGGACATCGCAAGAAAAACCGGCTCCTGCTCCAGTCATAGCTACCACTAAATCAAATATCTTGAGAGATATATGGGTGAGAATAATAACCGCTCCTAAAGTAATGGGTTGCAATAATGGTAAGATGATGTATCTATATACTTGCCAGTTGCTGGCTCCGTCTACTTGAGCTGCTTCCGATAGTTCCTGAGGAATGCCTCTAATACCCGCTAAATACATAGCCACAACGTATCCTGACATCTGCCACACTGCAGGAATCACCACTGCTTTTATTCCTACATTAGGATCGGTATACCATCCACTTTTTAGAAACCCCAAGCCTATTTTGTCTAATAGCATATTAATACCTAAGGAACCAGTAATAGTAGTGCCGGGGTTCAGCATCCACCTCCATACTACACCAGTTACGATAAAAGATATAGCCATAGGAAACAGATATATGCTTCGGAAGACGTTTTCGAATCTAACCTTTCTATCTAAAAGAATAGCTAAGAGAAGGCCAATAGCGATAGAAGCTACGAGAAACAAGGCAGTGAAGACCAAAATGTTTTTAAAACTTATCTGGAAACGAAGGTTATTAAAGAGGTCAATATAATTTTTAAATCCTACAAAGGTGAAATCGGGAATTACATCTTTCCAGTTAGTTAAAGACACCCATCCTGTCCAGGCAATGAACCCGTAAACAAAAACAGCAATAAGGATAACAGAGGGTAAAATAAACAAGAAGGTTAAAATCTTTTCTTCCCTTGTTTTTTTCATGAATCTCCCCCTCTAAAAGATGAAAAAAGAAGAGGAGGGGAAACCCCTCCTCTTTCAGGGAAATCTTATTGTTGTGGTATCCCTGCTCTTTCTGCTACTTGCACCAGAGCTTTCTGGGTTACTTCTACATCTGGACGAGCCACAAAAAGCGCAATAACGTCTTTGTACTCGGTAACCCATCCTTCCGCAGCTGCTGCACCATGCATTACGCTGGGGACTATGACGTCTTTCTCCCAGTCTGCCATAACTGATTTCTGGTAATCGCCAAATAGGTCTTTGTTTATATCGGTTCGAGCAGGAATAGAACCTTTTTTGAGGTTAAAGGCTTCTTGTCCTTCTTTAGAACCTAATACTTTCAAGAAGTTTATAACGTTGTCTCTATTCTGGCATCCTTTGGGAAGACCAAAGCTGTCAGATAAAGCATCAAATACCCCAGCAGTTTCAGGAACTGGAGCCCATCCAAAATCAGTGTATTCTTTGGAGAAGAAATATCCTGCTACCCAATCTCCCATGATACTCATTGCCCCTTTTCCGTCTATGATATATTCATAGGCTTCATCCCAGGTAAAGGCGGAATGGTCAGGATTAATGTAGGTCATAATTTTCTTGAATGTTTCTAAGGCTTCAGTAACTTTGGGGTCTGACCACTTGGTTGCCCCAGTCCACAAACCATTATAACCTTCTGCTCCTAATTTCGCTATCAACACTGTTTCAAATATATGGCCGGCTTCCCATCCGTCTTTTGTACCTATAACAAAGGGAATAATCCCCTGCCCTTGTAGCTTATCTGCTATTTCGAAGAATTCATCAAAGGTTTGAGGAGCTGTTAATCCATTATCAGCGAAAATCTGCTTGTTGTACCACAGGACATTAGCTCGATGGATGTTTACTGGCACAGACCAGTAGTCACCTTCATAAGAAACAATGTCTAATATACCACTGGGCATAACGTCTATCCATCCTTCAGACTGGAAAAGCTCGGTCAAGGGCTCCATAAACCCGGTCTTCACCCAGGTATCGATTAGTTCTTTTCCCGCGTGTACCTGGAAAGTATCAGGTGGGTCTCCGCCTAACATTCTGGTTTTCAATACCGCTTTAGCATTAGCTCCTGCGCCACCAGCCACTGTAGCGTTGATGATTTCTACATCGGGATAAAGTTTGCTATAAATATCAAAGAGTGCCTGTAACCCTTCGGCTTCTCCACCTGCTGTCCACCAGGAAAAGATTTCTATTTTACCTTTCTCCTGGGCGAAAACAACGGTTCCTAAAGAGAGAACTAACAACGCGGAAAGTACCAAAAGTAAACCCTTAAAACGCTTCATACTAATACCCCCCTTTAAATATTATTTACTTCTGTATAGAAGAATTATATCATTCCTACAAATTGGGTCAAGTTACTGCTGCGTGGGCGGAATACTTTTCTCTGACGTAAGATAAAAAAATTGCGGGGTACTATAATCACATAACAGGTAAGAAGCCAGAAGGTGGAGAGGATTTGGCAATGGAATTTATCTAACAAAAGTAGAATTTTTGATTTGCGGAAAAAAGGATGCTATCGAAAAGAGATTGCTACCAAGAAAAGGGGCGATCGTTTATGAAAATGAACATCAGATCTCAGTTGATTGTTATAAGTCTGATACCAATCCTACTGTTTATGATGTTAATTTTTGCTTACATAATGCCTTCTTTGAGAGAAGTAGCCGAAAACGTTATGGAACACAGCTTATTAATGAAGCTACAAGGTGATATACATTCGGCACATTTATTTGCCGAAAAATATTTTGGAAATATAAAAATGGTTAATGGTACCTTAGTGGATAAAGATGGCACCCCTCTTGAAGGCAGGCACGATATGGTGGATGAGATAACCAATAAACTGGGTGTTGTAGCAACCGTGTTTGTAAGAGAAGGAAACGACTTCAGAAGAATTACCACCAGCATTAAAACTGAAAACGGCAATCGAGCGGTAGGAACTATGTTGGGTACTGATAGCGCAGCATATGAGCCGGTAATGGCGAAAAATTTGTATATAGGCGAAGCGAAAATTTTAGGAGCGAACTACTATACTGCTTACGACCCCATTGTAGACAATGGAGAAGTGATAGGGATTCTCTTTATTGGCGTGCCCACTGATGAAGCAGAGAACATAGTATCAAGCGGGATGGCTGGTGCTTCACAGGCGATAATTTTTTGCCGTGTTGGCGCTGGTTGTGAGCCTGATCATCATTTTTCTCCTGGGCAACTCTATTTCTCATCCTATCCAGGTAGCCACAAGGCAAGCTGATCTTTTAGGAGAAGGAAACCTCTCGGTTGAAATTCCAGATCGCCTTCTGCATCGCCAAGACGAGCTGGGTCTCTTGAGTAGAGCCTTTAAAAATATGGCCGATAAATGGCGGGAAGTAGTACAAAGTGTAATTGGCGTTTCTTCTCACCTGGCTTCTTCTTCCGGAGAGCTTTCTTCTTCAGTAGAAGAAGTTTCCAAAGCCACTCAGGAGATTGCCAAAACTATGACTCAAGTGGCGGAGGGTTCCACTCGTCAAGAAGAAGACTTACAACATTTGAGCGAAAACGTAGAGGGAATCAATAATATGGCTAAAAATATCCGGGAGAAAACTCAGGAAAACGTGGAACGCCTCGATACAGTGATGAGAAAGCGACTGAGCGAAAATGCTACAGCACTAGAACATATTCAGGAGGAAATCGAAAAAGCAACCCAATCAGGAGCTCAAGCTGGAGAAGAAGCTCAGAAAGGGCAAGAACTCCTTAGTCTCCTCATGGAGGGAATCACTGCTATTTTCCAAGTAACTCAGGAAGTAGCAGGAAGTATCACTGCTTTAGAGGGAAGATCTCAAGAAATTGGTAAAATCGTAGATGTAATTACAGAAATTACTGAACAGACTAACCTCCTGGCTTTAAATGCAGCGATTGAAGCTGCTCGAGCGGGAGAGGCAGGACGAGGATTTGCTGTAGTAGCGAATGAGGTACGAGATTTAGCCGAAGGTTCGGCTCAAGCAGCGCAACAGATTGCTGGGCTCATTGGAGAGATTCAAAGAGATACTCAGTTGGCAGTCAAGAATATGGAAAGGGCTCAAGAAGAAGTAAAAGAAGGAACTAGCAAAGGAGAAACTGTGGCCCGGAGTTTTTCGCAAATTCTCAATACCATTCGGGGAGTTGTTGAAAATATCAACCAAATTGCTACTTCTTCTCAAGTTTTGGAGAAAGCGCAAAAAGACCTTTTGTCTACCCAAGAGGAGACCAATATTGCTACTCATGAAATAGCTGAAGCAATAGAAAAAATTAGCTCTTCCATTCAAGAAGTAACTGAACGAGTAACCTCTATAGTTGCGGTAGCAGAGGAAAACGCTGCCTCTTCGCAAGAGGTTTCTGCTTCCACAGAAGAGCAGAGTGCATCACTGGAGGAGATTACCTCAGCTGTGGAATCTTTAGCTCAAATGGCGCAAGAGCTCCAGATAACAGTGAGTCATTTCCAAGTGTAAGAATCTAATTACTAAGGAGACCCAGCATTGCGTAATCCTTTTTAGGATTAAGAAGAGGAAGGAGTAAATTTACCTATCGCTGTTAGTGTAAACTTATCGTAGGAGTTTTAAAGAAGAATATTTTAAAGAGGGAAGAAAAAAAGAGACCTCACCATCCAGTTTTAGTGGTATATATTTT
>JARRCQ010000113.1 GCA_029982105.1 Candidatus Atribacteria bacterium
TCCCTGATTTACCCCGTCCTTTGGACCCTCCTCTCAACCCTGTTACTAAAGAACCGGCTAAACCGGAGGATTTTTTACCCATTTTCCCTCCCAGCTTGATTGAACAGGAAATGAGTGGAGAGAGGTTTATAGATATTCCGGGAGAGATTCTGGATATTTATTCTCTATGGCGTCCCACTCCTCTTGTTAGAGCTCGGCGTCTGGAGCAGGCTCTCAAGACTCCTGCCCGTATTTATTATAAATATGAAGGAGTAAGCCCAGCAGGGAGCCATAAACCTAATACTGCTGTGCCTCAAGTTTATTATAATAAAAAAGATGGGACGAAGAGATTAACTACTGAAACTGGTGCTGGTCAGTGGGGCTCAGCTCTGGCAATGGCTTGTCAGTTTTTCGGTTTGGAATGCACCATTTATATGGTACGAGTGAGTTATGAACAAAAGCCCTACCGGCGAGTTTTGATGCAGACTTGGGGAGGAGAGGTTTATTCCAGTCCCAGTTCCCGAACTAAAATAGGCAGAGAAGTGTTAGCTAAAGACGCTAACTCCTTAGGAAGCTTAGGAATAGCTATCAGTGAAGCTATTGAAGATGCTGTTTCTACTCCTCATTCTAAATATAGTTTAGGTAGCGTGCTTAACCATGTACTGTTACACCAGACCATTGTGGGAGAAGAAGCTAAGCTGCAGTTGGAAAAAGCAGGGGAGAAATACCCTGATATTATTATCGGTTGTGTGGGAGGAGGAAGCAACTTTGGAGGCATTGTTTTTCCTTTTATGCGAGATAAATTAAAAGGGGAAAAGGATTTTCGAGCTATTGCTGTAGAGCCAGTAGCCTGTTCTTCCTTTTTGCGAGGGAAATATGAATACGACTATGCTGATGTAGCACGTACCACTCCTCTTTTGAGAATGTATACTTTAGGGCATGATTTTATGCCTCCTGGAATTCATGCTGGAGGATTAAGATATCATGGTATGTCGCCTATCCTGAGCCTGCTTTATAATACAGGGTTTTTGGAAGCTCAATCTTACCAACAAAAGGAAATTTTTGAGGCTGCTCTACTTTTTGCTCGTAGCGAAGGGTTGGTGGTAGCTCCGGAAAGCGCTCATGCCATAAAATCAGTTATAGAAGAAGCTAAAAAATGTGCTGAAAAAGGAGAAGAAAAAGTAATTCTATTTAATTTAAGTGGTCACGGCTTTTTAGATTTAGGAGCTTATGACCTCTACATTAATCAAGGTCTCCCTGACATAAACCACGAATCATAAAAAAACCAATCTCTTCCCCAGAAGAGGTTCTCTGTACTCTCTTCTGGGGAAGAGAAAAGCAAGATAGAGCCAATTTTTAATATCTTTGGAAACTGGCCTAAAATTATTTAGTCTTTCTTGTTCTATTTCCTGTTCTTTATTTTTTTGGGGTACTGAGGAAGATGTTTTTGCTTCCTCAGTGGTCTTTGCTTTTAATCTTTTGTACCTTTGCTTTTGGGGGTTATAAGGGGGGTGTTTTCCCCCTTATAGTTTATGATATATAAAAGGTTTTAAAGTTTCTCAAAATCTTATATAATATATAAGGAGGTGAATAGATTTTTGCGAGTAGCTTTTGTTCATAGTAGCAAAGATAAACGTATAGGTAGCTTGACCCGTTATATGGTCAGTCTTTTTGAAAAGGAAGGTTGCACGGTAAAAGTTATCGAAACGGAGAATACTACTTCTCCGGTTAGTTTGCGTCCTTTTGATTTGATATTTGTTGGTTCTCAGGTTTTAAGTTTATGGGGAGGCAAAATATCTTCGGAGGTGATAACTTTTTTGCAAGGAGCAAGTGGAATGGAAGGTAAAAGGGCGGTAGCTTACGTTCGCCCTAATCTATTTGGGAACGATAAGGCCTTAAAAAGGTTGATGTCTAATATGGAATCTCAGGGGGCCTTCGTAATAGATTTTGAGGTTCTAAAGAGTGAGAAAGAAGCAAGAGATTTGGTTAATAGACACCTAAAGTAATAAAAGGTAATAAAAGGAGGTGAAGGTTGTGGAAGAGAAAGAAAGAGAGAGAGCTCGAGAGATGTTCGAAGAGGTAATTTTTAAACCTATGGAAAGAGTTTTAAGCCCCTTTCTCAACGAGGAAGCTCGTGAGCATCTTTCTCAGGCCAGGATAGAAGTGCTGAAAGCTATGCGCTCTTTTTTAGATGCAGAAATAGAGCAAACAAATAAGACAGAAAAGAAAACTTCGGAATCTTGAAAACAAAACATTGGCACTTTAATTGACAGATAGAGAGAAAAAACTTATAATTCCTCCGTGTCTTTAGCTGGAGGAATTTGATTTTCCCTAAAAGGGTAAGAAGGATAGGTGAAAAGGTTGGGTAAATGGTTTCGCTCCCTAAGACAGTATTTTCGTGATGCTTGGAATGAATTACGTAAAGTAACCTGGCCGAGTAGAAAAGAACTCTGGAATAGTACTTTAACTGTACTGGTAGTAATTGGATTAGCAGGAGTGTTTTTAGGAGCAGTGGATTTATTACTAACTTTTTTAGTAAATCTCTATTTAAGGTGATGGATTGGTGAGCGAAGGAGAAATGTCGAAACAATGGTATGTGGTTCACACATTAGCAGGTAGTGAACACAAGGTAAAAGCTAACCTGGAGCGAAGAATTAATTCTATGGGTATGCAAGACCAGATTTTTCGGGTAGTAGTTCCTATGGAAGAAGCAATAGAGGTGAAGAGGGGAAAAAAGAGATTTACCAAGAAGAAAGTCTTTCCGGGATATGTTATGGTGGAGATGGTTATGAATGATCGTTCTTGGTATGTGGTGCGTAACACTCCAGGGGTCACTGGTTTTGTGGGTTCAGGTATGAAACCTGAGCCTTTAAATGAAGAAGAAGTTAATGTCATTTTACGCCAAACTGGGGTAGAAAAAGGGGTTCCTCGTCTGGATGTGGAAAAAGGAGCAATGGTAAAAGTAATCGCTGGTCCCTTTTTGAACTATACTGGAGCTGTGGAAAGCGTGGACCAGGAAAAAGGTAAAATGACTGTACTTCTCTCTATTTTTGGTCGAGAAACACCAGTGGAATTGGATTTTTCCGATGTTGAAAAACTGTAAAGAGGTGGCAGAGAAAAAATGGCGAAAAAAGTAGTTGCAGTGGTGAAATTACAAATCCCAGGAGGAATGGCTACTCCTGCTCCTCCGGTTGGTCCAGCGTTAGGTCAACATGGGGTTAATATAATGGAGTTTTGTAAAGCTTTTAATGCTGCTACAGAGAAAGACCGAGGAGTATTAACTCCAGTAGAAATTACCATATATGGAGACCGCTCTTTCACTTTTGTATGTAAAACTCCTCCTGCTTCTTTTTTGATTAAACAGGCTTTAGGAATAGAAAAAGGTTCGGGAGAGCCCAATCGGGTAAAAGTAGGTAAAATCCCTCGTTCTAAGATTCGGGAAATTGCTGAGAAAAAGATGCCTGACCTTAACGCTAATGACTTGGAAGGAGCAGCTAAAATTATAGAGGGGACAGCCAGAAGTATGGGAGTAGAAGTCACAGAAGGCTGATAGGGAGGAATGGAAAATGGCAGACAGAGGTAAAAGATATTTAACTGTTAAAAGTAAAGTAGAAGCAGGAAAACTGTATGATCCAGAGATGGCTATGAATCTTGTGAAGGAGATAGCCAATGCTCGCTTTGATGAAACAATAGAAGTAGCTATAAATTTGGGAATTGATCCTAAACAATCTGACCAACAGGTACGAGGTGCGGTTTCTCTTCCTCACGGAGTGGGCAAAACTGTGCGAGTTTTAGTTTTTGCTCAAGGAGAAAAAGCTAAAGAAGCCCAAGAAGCAGGGGCTGATTACGTAGGAGGAGAAGAGCTGGTAGATAAAATCCAGGGCGGTTGGTTAGAGTTTGATGCTGCAGTGGCCACCCCGGATATGATGAGAGTGGTGGGAAAACTAGGTAAAGTTTTAGGGCCTCGAGGTTTGATGCCTAATGCTAAAACTGGGACGGTAACTTTTGATATAGGGCAGGCGGTGAAGGAGATAAAGGCCGGACGAATAGAGATTCGCAACGATCGTTATGGTAACGTTCATGCTCCTATAGGAAAAGCTTCTTTCCCCGTAGAGCAATTGTTAGATAATTTTTATGCTCTTTTAGATACAATAGTGCGCTTAAAACCAGCTACTGCCCGAGGGCGGTATATTAAAAAGATAGTTGTTTCTTCTACTATGGGGCCAGGTATACCTATAGATCCCAACTTAGTTTTAGGGCGTTTGGAAAAGAGGGTGGCGTAAAATCCCGTAAAATTAAATTTGAATATAGCCTGAGAACTGGGGGCTTGAGGCTTAAACATCCTGGGGAGGCAGAGTTAAGAAGCTTTTCTCCTGCAACCTTAGTAGGGTTCATAAGAAAAGTGTTGTTGAACATTGAAGAAAAAGACTCTTCCTCAGAAGAGTCTTTTTTTATGGGAAGGAGGTAGGTATTTCTTGCAAAAAGCAGAAAAAGAAAAAATCTGGCAAGAAGTTGGCGAAAAACTGCAAAAAAGCCAAGCAGTGTTTGTAATTAATTACCAGGGAATTAAAGTAGAAGACATAAACGAGCTGCGTCGGAGCTTAAAAGATGCTCAGGGGGAAATGAAAGTAATTAAAAACACCTTAGCTCGTATTGCCCTGGATAAGGCAGGCATTCCTTACGATGATGAGCTCTTAAAGGGGCAAAATGCCTTTGCTTTTTCTTACCTGGACGCGGTGCAAATAGCGAAATTATTGTCTGATGCTGGTAAAAAATTACCCCAATTGCAGATCAAGGGAGGTTGGCTCAATTGTAGTCCCTTGAAGCCGGAAGAAGTTAAACGTTTGGCTGAACTTCCCTCTCGAGAACAGTTAATTGCTCAGGTAGTGGGGGGAATGAAAGCTCCTATTGCTGGTTTGGTGGGAGTTTTGCAAGGATTGTTGCGAAACTTGGTGGGAGTTTTACACGCTATTGAAGAGAAAAAGAACACTCAGAAGGAGGATTAATTATGACTAAAGAAGAAATCATTGAATCTATTGAGAAAATGACCGTTTTGGAGTTGGCTGAATTGGTGAAAGCTCTGGAAGAAAAGTTCGGAGTTTCAGCAGCTATGCCCGTGGCTCAGGTGGCAACAGGAGGAGCACAAGGAGCTGCTGCCCCTGAAGTAGAAGAGAAAACTGAATTTGATGTGATATTGAAAAGCGTAGGAGACCAGAAACTCCAGGTCATCAAAGAAGTGCGAGCTATTACTGGTTTGGGGTTGAAGGAAGCCAAAGATTTGGTGGATAATGCTCCTCGTCCAGTAAAAGAAGCAGTTAGTAAGCAAGAAGCAGAAGAAATTAAAGCTAAATTAGAAGCAGTAGGCGCAGAGATAGAAGTTAAATAAAAGAGGGGCTTCATAGCCCCTCTTTTTAAAAATTACTTTGGATAAAAAATATATCTTAAACCCTTATTTTTTACTAATTCTCGTTTCTCTCATCTGGGGGTTTAATTTTAGTATAGTTAAAATGGGAATTTTGGCCATTGGTCCTCTGGCTTTTTCTTTCCTGCGTTTTATATTCAGTGCTTTGCTGATGTTTTTGGTTCTGTGCCTTACGGAAAAAAATCCCTGGGTAGAGGTAAAAGACCTTCCCTATTTTTTGTTTTTGGGTGTTTTGGGATTTGGGATTTATCAACCCCTGTGGAGCTATGGGCTTAAACTTAGTTTAGCTTCTCACTCTGCTCTTGTTTTGTCTATTTCTCCAGTAGTGATATCTTTAGTGGCTTTTATACAAAAAGAGGAGTTGGTGGGAGGAATAAATTTATTAGGGGCAATAATAGGTTTTGGGGGGGTGGTGTTTTTAGTAAGCCAAGGGGGCAGTGGGAATTATGCTCCCCAGTCTGTTTTGTATGGAGACTTATTGACTTTGAGCGCTGCTATTTGCTGGGGACTTTATTCTTATTTTGGAAAAAATATGGTCAAAAAATATTCTCCTCTTAAAACTTCTACTTGGAGTATCCTCTGGGGGTTAGTGTTTATGTTTCCGGTATGTATAGGAGAGACTCTTCAGGTAACAGGGGAAGATTTTAGTTTTTCTCTTTTATT
>JARRCQ010000114.1 GCA_029982105.1 Candidatus Atribacteria bacterium
GACAGTGAGGGATACTATAGCTTATTCAGTAGTCTTTTGCTTTTATTTTTTTGTTTATTTGTTCTTTGCCTTTTGGGGGTTATAAGGGGGGGTTACCCCACTGAAGGATGCTTTTACCTTCAGTAATCTTTGTTTTTTTTAAGTTTCTTATCTTTTTCCTTTATCTTTTGGGGGAATTATAAAGGGGGGCGCAGCCCCACTGGAGGATTTTTTCCTCAGTGATTTCTGTTTTTCTTTTAATTTGTTTGAAGGGGGTTATGGGGGGGAAAATTTCCCCCTCATAGTCATTATAATGAGTTTTGCGGTTAACTATAATGTTTACGCCGTAGGCTGCCCCTCCTTGCGATGACAGGAAAAAGAAGGGGATTTATAAGGGAGCTAATCCCCCTTAAGGTGCTAAGGATAATAAAATTTTCGTGCAGGTTTTCTAGGTTGTTATCATTGATGTAAGAGACAAAAAGTATTGAGAGGTGAGAAATGCTTAATAATATGCTTAAGAACGATGAGTTTTTAGGGCCCAATTGGCTACTGGATACAAAAGAAGGAGCGATATTATACCATGATGTTGCTGTTCCCTTAAGACACAGATTAGGAATTATTGATGTTCATACTCACTATAGCTTGAGGCAAATTGTTGAAAATCAACCATTTCCCAATATCTGGAAAGCTGAGGTCTTAGAAGATAGAAAAGAATACGCTAATTGTGACCATTACATCATTCAGCTGGCTTCAAAGTTCCCCGGTTTTTCCCAGGCTCTGGCAAGAGACCCTAATCTCCCTGATTATGATAAATGGATAGCCTTAAGTAAGGTTTTTCCTAATCTCGAGGGCAACCACGTTCACCAGTGGCTTCACCTGGACCTAAAAAGGACATTTGGAATTGAGGAGCTACTAAGCGCTGAGACAGGAGATAAAATATGGAAGTTGACCGAGGAGCATTTGAGGAAGGAAGACATGTTCCCCCAGGCGTTGCTTAAGAAGGTGGGAGTCAGAGTTATTTTTACTACTGATGATCCGGCAGATGACCTCTCTTATCATAAAATAGCTAAAGAAACTATAGATGATATTGTTTTTCTCCCTTGCTTCAGACCCGATGCTTACTGTAATATCTTCGATGAGAAGTGGAGAGGTAATGTAGAAAAAATATGCCAGCTAACAAGAGAAGATGCCTCGCTTCAGGGTTTAGTTGAAGCACTGCGAAAGCGACATGATTACTTTGCTAAGATGGGAGCTAAAGCGAGCGACCACGGTCTTCTTGAACCTTATGGGCTGGAAGTGAGCGAAGAAAGAGTAGAACAAATTTTTAGAAGAGCTTATGATGGCAAGGAAAGATTTACTATAAGGTCTTCTGAAACCAGGGAGTTTATTTCCTACTTAATGCATAAATTTTGTGAAATGAACCAGGATAAGGGGATGACAACCCAGATTCACTATGGTGCCCTACGAGATGCAAACCAATATCTCTATGAAAATTGGGGAGCTAATGTAGGAGGTGATATAGCTACTGAGGACGTTACCATCGTTGAGCTCATCGAGCCTCTTCTTTCGAAGTTTTTTAGCGGAAAGAGCGATAATGAATCTCACCTGGTGCTCTATCCCATGAATCAGACTTTCTCTCATATTAATATCACCTTAGAGAGAGCCTTTCCTAATGTTCATCAGGGTTTTCCTTGGTGGCACAATGATGCTCCTTATGTAATGGAACATTTTCTGCTGCATACTGCTAACTCGTCTCTTTTAAGTTCAGGAGGAGGACCGGTGAGCGATGCCCGGAAAATTTTGTCTGAGGGAAGCAGGTTTGAAGTCTTTGATAGAGTGATTTGTAAGGCTGTGGGGAAATTACTCTCCGAAGGTCAAATTTCTTATCGGGGAGCTATAAATGCGGTGGAAGGACTGATGTATAGAAATCAAGTGCGGATATTTGGCCTGGAAGATTTTGGCAAAATTTAGTATTCCGCCACTAGAACTTAAATCACATAAGAGGGGCGAGACTCATAGGTGAAGCTCAACGGAACCGTTGGTCAAGCCCTTTTTTTCTGTTTAGGAACCATTTGTTCTTGTGGTAAGGTCTCTAAGGGCATGGTATTGCGCTTTTACTCCAAATCGAGGGCTATGGAGGGAGTATTGTAGTGTGAGGAGCTAATGCTACAGCCTTACCCTGGTCACCAGATGTTCAGCCTCTTACGGTTGGGGCACAGTATTTTGTTGGCGATGAGTTGGTGGAGTGGCACCTTATTTCAACCACGGCTATGTTTGCTATGTTTCCTGGATTGGTATTTTTTATGATATCTCAAAGGGCTATTGTTCAAAGATTAACTCAGGGTGCTATAAAAGGCTAAAGATAGAGTTGTTATAATTGATGAAGATTTGCTGTGAATTGCTGAGCTAATGAACCAGGAAACTTTCAGAAGTGGTTAATACTATTATCTATTTATACAGAGAATACCGAAAGGAGTTGCTAGTTATGTACAAAGTATTGTCTCTTGTAAAAGGGCTTCCTAAAGAGGTAGTTGAGGATTTCCAACAACTATATATTGACGAAAAAGGAGCAATGACCAGAGAGGAGTTGCTGAAGGTAATTGATGATTATGATGGGATAATTGCAGATGATTCAATTCAGTATGACTATGGAATATTCGGCCAGGCAAAAAAATTAAAAGTTCTTACTCGGTTTGGTGTAGGTGTGGATAATGTTAACATTGAAGATGCCAAGAAATTTAATGTGAAGATTACCAATGTTCCAGGTGAAAATGCTGAGTCGGTAGCAGAACATGCTATAGGTATGATGATCGCTGCTTCCAAGAACTTTGTCACTCTAGATAAAAAGATGAAGGCTGGTGGATGGCCTAGAACTGAAGCTCTTGGGTTTGAGTTAGCAAGTAAAACTTTGGGGCAAATAGGTTTTGGAAACATAGGGAAGATAGTTGCTCAAAAATGTAAATTTGCATTTAACATGAATATATTAGTTTATGACCCTTTCGTTCCTCATTATGAAGTTAATAATCTGGTTTATGGCAAAAAATGCAGTTTTGATTATGTAATTGCAAACAGTGATTTTATATCTGTTAATTTACCGGCGACCAAGGAGACCAGAAATATGTTCAGCATGAAGGAATTTAAAAAGATGAAAAAAAATGTAGTAATTGTTAACACTGGAAGAGGAGAAGTTATTGTAGAAGAAGATTTAGCTGAGGCATTAAAAAATAGGGAGATATTCGCTGCGGGACTTGATGTTTTAAGAAAAGAACCACCTGATAAGGACAATCCTCTTTTAAAAGAGGAAAGAGTAATATTAACCCCTCATAGTGCTTCTTTCACTCCTGAAGCTCAAAGTAGGGTTTTGCGAGCTGCTTTAGAAGATCAAATGAGGGTGTTTGAAGGAAAAGAACCATTTTTTGCCGTAAATAAGTAACGTGCATAGCTATGATATCTTGTAAAAATCTTTGTACAGTATTTTGAATGGTTTTTTCCTTAATTAAGTATGTAATAGGAGGCAGAAATTCGGGTAGCTGTAAAGCGCGAAAGAAATTGTCTATTTTCTAAAGAATCTTTTTAAAGTTGGCTACTTTGAGAGAAAAGTTGTTACTGAGAAACTAGTAATATCGTTTGAAGTAAAACCTCTTGCTAACGAGGATTCTGAATTAGTTATCGCTAATGCTAAGCGGGCCTTTCTTGCTGCCTGGAATAGAGTTTCCCGATACTTTGAAAACAATAGAGAGGAGCGATTCTGAATGAATGTAAAACCCCAAGTATTTGTAACTAGAAGAATCCCTGAAGAAGGCATTAAGATTCTTATGGAACATTGTGTTACTGAAGTAAGTGACTTTGATGGAGTACTACCTCGAGAGACTCTTCTTGAAAAAGTCAAAGGGAAAGATGGTATCTTATGTCTCTTGACTGATACCATTGATCGGGAAGTGATGGAAACAGCTGGTCCTAGTCTCAAGGTTATTGCTAATTATGCTGTTGGTTTTGACAATATTGATGTTGAAGAAGCAACTCGGAGAGGCATTATGGTTACCAATACTCCAGGAGTACTTACTGAAACTACTGCAGATCTTACCTGGGCACTGATGATGAGTATTGCTCGAAGGATTGTTGAAGGAGATAAATTTGTACGTGCTGGCAAATTCAGGGGTTGGGAACCCATGTTACTTTTAGGCACTGATGTGTATGGTTCTACCCTGGGTATTATCGGTTTTGGAAGGATTGGTCAAGCTATGGCTCGGAGGGCTTCTGGATTCAACATGAAAGTGATATATTTTGATATGCAAAAGGCTCCTTCCCAGATAGAAAATGAGTTAAAAGCTTCTTTCCGAGCTCTTTCTGAGCTTTTGCGAGAAGCCGATTTTGTTACTATTCATGTACCTTTGACTTCCGAGACCTATCATTTAATCGGAGAGCAAGAACTGAAGATGATGAAAAAGGAGGCTTATCTCATTAATTCTGCTCGTGGGCCAATTGTAGATGAAAAAGCTTTAGCTCGAGCTCTTGAGGAAAATTGGATTAGAGGAGCAGCTCTGGATGTTTTTGAAAGAGAGCCAAAGGTTGAACCAAAACTTTTAGAACTGGATAACGTAGTTTTAACTCCTCATTTGGGTTCGGCTTCTTATGCTACCAGAACAAAAATGGCAGTGATGGCAGCTGACAATTTAGTTCGAGCTCTTAGGGGAGAAATACCTCCCAATTTGGTTAACCGAGAAACCATTAGCAGATAAATTATTAATTCTTTGTCATTAGGGTGTTTCCAAGTACTAATACAAACAAGTTTGTAGGATTCTAAAATCTGACCAACTTTGTTAGTTGACAGAAAGGAATATGAATCCCAATTAGTGTTAACATTTAAGAAGAAAAAGTTTTTGATTGGTGGAACTGTGTTTTTGTGTTTTTACAAAATTTTGATAAGTAAGCAAGTTCTTTTATGAAATTTGGAATAGAGGGAAGAATATCATGAACGTATCAAAAGTAGAAATTCCTGGTATTGAAAATATCAAATTGCCTAGAATGACCAAGATAAGGCAGAAAATCTCTAATGATTATATAGAGGATGTTCCGCTAGCTGTGAAAGAGGAGATACAAAAAATCAAGTCAAAGGATAAAATTACCAGAGGAAAAAAAGTTGCTATTACTGCTGGAAGCAGAGGTATTGATAGGATTGCAGAGGTCATAAAAGCTGTGATTGATGAGGTTAAATTGTTAGGAGGAGAACCATTTATTGTTCCTGCAATGGGTAGCCACGGAGGTGGTGATGCTCAAGCTCAAAAGGAAATATTAGAGAATTATGGAATAACAGAAGAAAAAATTGGAGCACCAATATTTTCATCAATGGAAGTAATAAAAGTTGGAGAAACAGAAAGCGGCATTCCTATCTATATTGATAAAAACGCTCTTTTAGCTGATTTGATCATCGTTATTAATAGGGTTAAAGTCCACACTGACTTTGCTGGTGAAGTCGAAAGCGGGCTAATGAAAATGATGGCTATTGGATTAGGAAAGCACAAAGGGGCATCTGTAATCCATGAATATGGCTTTGATAAATTTCATAAAATTATTCCCGAGGTTGGATTAAAAATAATTGAAAAGATACTAATATGTTTTGGTATAACCCTTATTGAAAATGGGTATCACAAATTATGTGAAATTAGGGCTATTGACCCGGAAGAAATTTACGAAGTTGAAAAGGAACTACTAAAGAAATATAAACAACTTATGCCCAGAATCCCCTTTGAAAGCATTGATGTACTAGTGGTTGATGAAATTGGTAAAGATATCAGTGGAAGCGGAATGGACACAAATGTTATTGGTCGGGCGAAAGGCGTTGATAAAGATATTAAAATAATAATTCCTTTAGATCTAACAGAAAACACTCATGGCAATGCTTGTGGAATTGGCCTTGGGGATCTTACTACCAAGAAGTTATTTGATAAAATTGATTTCAACGTTACATATACGAATACTTTAAGAGCTTGTCAAGTTTTTAGTTGAAAATATCTGAGTGGCTCTCATTAAACTCATACCTCACATTACCAATAAGGCAGCTTCTGTATTTTCTTCTTCTACT
>JARRCQ010000115.1 GCA_029982105.1 Candidatus Atribacteria bacterium
AAACTATCTTTGGCAAAAAACAGATAACCCATGGCAGTTAATGAAACTTCAAAACCAGTATCAATACCGTAGTGGTGTTGTGATAGCTTCCACAGGGCTGGGAAAAACCGAAATGGGCCTTTTATGGAGTGGTAGGGATAAAACTTTTTATACCCTTCCTGTACGGACTTCGGTTAATGCAATGTTCGATAGATTGGTAAATTACTTTGGACGTGATAACGTTGGTCTCCTTCACAGTGATGCGTTTGGAAAAATTATATGTGGTATGGAAGAAAAATATGATACCGATGATGCACTAGTATACTATGATACAGCTCGATGCCTTTCTTTTCCTATTACAGTTTCTACGGCAGACCAAATATTTACTGCGGCTTTAAAATTTTTTGGGTTCGAAAAAATTTATGCTACTTTAGCTTACTCAAAGATTATTATAGACGAAATCCAAGCTTATTCTCCTCACACTTCTGCCATTGTGGTACAAGCTCTCCGTGAAATCCAAAACCTTGGTGGAAAATACCTTGTTCTCACTGCTACCTTGCCTCCTATGATTAGGGATTATCTTGAATATGATTTTTACATTGAGCATGTTCCCAATTTGAAAAAGCACAGGATAAAGTTGGTTGCCGAAGAAATAACTTGCCAGGTTGTGCAATTGGTGGAAAGATATAAGGGGAAGAAGATTTTGATAGTCTGTAATACTGTTGAAAAAGCTAGATCGATTTATAAAATTCTAAATGATCATTGCCCTTGGCTTCAAAAGTTTGACCCAGATAAGAATTGTTTGGAGCATAGAGAGTATCCTTTAGTTTTATTTCATAGCCGTTTCACAAGCTGGGACAAAAGAATGAGAGAACATGCGGTTCTTGATAAAAACTTTATCGGTATTCTTGTGGCAACGCAGGTTGTTGAGGTTTCGCTTGACATTGATTTTGATCTTCTCTTAACAGAAATAGCCCCTCTTGAGGTACTTATCCAGAGGATGGGTAGAATATATCGACGCTATAAAGAAGATGGTTTTTATTGTCCAATGGAACCCAACGTATACATCTTTACTGAAAAACCCTCTGGTATCAATACAATTTATGAAAGCGATATTATATCCAGGACTCTTTCTCTTTTCCAAGCCGAAATTTTGTCTGAACACGATAAATTGGACATGGTTAATGATCTGTATTCCAAGGATAGTCTCAAAAATACCGCCTATCTTACGAATTTTTTGAGTGCTTTAGAAATTCTTGGAAATTTTACTGAAAAAAGTAAGGATAAAGCACAACAGCTTTTCCGAGAGATAGATTCTATTTATGTTTTGCCTTGTTCGCTTCTTGAAAGTCCAGTTAAGAATCTTTTTCTCTTGCAGAGCTTGCATCTCCCAGAGGGAATTACTTTAAGGTCTGCACTTGCTGAACTTAAATTTGAAAACCGAAGCCAGAAGATGCTTGGCTACGAAATGATTAAGGATTTTTTAGTGCCTGTAAGAGCTTGGTCTTTGCAAAAAGCCAGGGTGGTAGACCTATCATCATTTGTTGGTCGGGACATTTTTAGAGGGATTCCAGTAGTCGAAGGAGAATACAACAAAAATGAAGGTTTTATTTATAATTTATATAATCGCGATAATAGAACATCTTTGAGAGGAGATATCCAGGATAACATTCTATGATTAAAACTTTTGAATCTGTTGACTCTCTCCACCTTACCGGGGTTAAGATAAATTACTTTTTTGTCTGCAAGCGTAAGCTCTGGCTCTTTGACCGGGGTATCCAGATGGAGCAGGAGTCAGACCGGGTTTTATTAGGGAAGCTCCTTGATGAGAGCAGCTACCCGAGAAGGAAAAAGAGGAGAATTACCATTAATGACCTTATTGCTATTGATATTGTAGATGAGGATAGCATTCGGGAGGTTAAATATAGTCAAGCCCTGGAAAAAGCAAGCATAATGCAGATTGGCTATTACCTTTATTATTTGAGAAGCCTGGGCATTGAAAAGAAAGGTATTCTTTCTTACCCGAAGTTGCGGAAGAGCAAAGAAGTGATTCTTACCGAAGAGATGGTTTGCGAACTGGAAGATGCTATTAAAGAAATTGAGAAGCTTATATCTCAGCCATCTCCACCGGAAGCTGTCAGGAAGCCTTATTGTAAGAAATGTGCCTATTTTGAGTTTTGTTTTGGGTGAGTGAAATGCAGCCTTATTATATTCTGAGCAGTGGTACTCTGAAAAGGAATGAAAATACTATTCTTATTGAAAGGGAGAATGGAGAGCGAAAGGCAATTCCGGTTGAAGACGTTGAGTCCATCCATGTTTTTGGCCAAGTGAATTTCAATAAAGAATTGCTGGTATTTCTTGCTCGGGAGAATAAACCTTTGCATATTTATAATTATTACGGTAATTACAGTGGTACTTTTCTACCGAGGGATAAAAACATTTCCGGGGAGCTTCTTGTACGTCAGGTAGAACACTACCTTGACCCTCCAAGACGTCTCTTTTTAGCTCTGGCTTTTGTTGAAGGTGCTATGTTCCATGCAAAACGCAACCTCCGGGAGTACTCTGGAACTGAACCTTTTGTAGCAAAGATAGAGGAAGAATTTGGGAAAGCGTGCGCTACGGAGACCATTGCTGAACTTATGGGTTGTGAGGGACGGGCTAAAGAAGCATATTATCAGGCTTTTAATCTATTTTTGAAAGAGGATTTCTATTTTGAGAAAAGAGAAAAACGTCCTCCCTCCAATCCGGTGAATGCTCTAATTTCTTTTGGAAATTCCCTTCTTTACACTACTATCCTTTCAGAATGCTATCGGACCCAGCTTAACCCTACTATTAGTTATCTTCATGAGCCTCGAGAAAGACGCTTTTCTCTGTGTCTTGACCTGTCCGAAATTTTCAAACCCCTGATTGTGGACCCAATCATTTTCCGTCTGGTTAATACTGGTGTTATTACTACAGATGATTTTGACCAGGACCTCAACGGTTGTTACCTGAATGATAAAGGGCGTAAAGAATTTCTTAAAGCCTTTGACCAAAAGCTAAAGACTACTTTTAAGCACCGACGTCTTAGGAGAAAGGTTTCCTATCGGACTCTTTTACGCCTTGAATGTTATAAACTCATCCGGCATCTTCTTGGTGATGAAGTGTATGCTCCTTTTAAGGCGTGGTGGTAATGCCTTATTGCATTGTAACTTACGATGTGGGGGAAGAAAGAGTTAATCGGGTGAGGAAGGTTCTTAAGCGATATTTAAATTGGGTGCAAAATTCGGTTTTTGAAGGAGAAATTGGAGAAGGCAAACTTGGAAAGTGTTTACAAGAATTGAAGGGGGTTATTAAGGAAGACACCGACTCAATTTATATATATCGTTTAGAACTCCAGGATAATTGTAAGAAGTTGATTGTTGGCCAGGAGAAGGAAGGTGTTTTTAATCTTATTCAGTGATATTAACTGCGATGCATCGGGGATCATTATTATTGGATTACCTGAGAAGGGCTTTATACAAGAATTTGACTGTGTTTTTGCAGAATCTTGGAAAACACGATTGGAGGTTCGATGCACAAATTACTTTTTTGAGCCCTGTTTTTCTTTTGCCAGAACCTTCCCTTTTCTTTATAAATTCTATATTCTCTTTTATTATTTTTTTTAGGGGAGAGTACTGGGTTTTATCTGAACTATGTGGGATTTAAACGAATTAAAAAAGATTTTCTATGCTATCTGGATAAAAGGTTTTATCTGAACTATGTGGGATTTAAACCGTTACTTTCTTTTCTTTCTTCTTTTTTATATTTAAGTTTTATCTGAACTATGTGGGATTTAAACAAAACCCGGGGCTAATGAAAGAATTTTATAAAAAAGAGTTTTATCTGAACTATGTGGGATTTAAACATATTTCTGTAGATAAAACAGGGATAAATGCTTTAGTTTTATCTGAACTATGTGGGATTTAACCTGCATTCCCGTTTAATGTAACAATGACATAAACCTGAACCCATTATTTAGCAATAATATTTAGTATTCTCTATTGCTTTTAACATCGTTACAATATATAATGATGTAACGAGGAGGATATTGAATGTCAGCCATTGTCTATCAGACTAACAAGAAAACTGGTATCAAGTATGTATATGAATCTCAATCATACTGGGATAAGGAAAAGCAACAATCCCGGGCTAAAAGGAAGTGCATTGGAAAAGTTGATCCAGTAACTGGAGAGATTGTTCCCACCCGTAAACGTAAGTCTCCTGAAACACAAGCAGCTATCACTCACTCTGCCCGCTATTTCTGTGGAGCTACTTATCTCTTTGACCGTATTGGAGAGATGCTGGGTATCACTGCGGATCTGAAAAGTTGTTTTCCCCATACTTATCAGCAGATTCTATCTCTGGCCTACTACCTCATATTAGAAGAGAACAATTCCTTGAGTCGCTTTCCTAAATGGTCAGCACTCCATATCCATCCCTATGGTGGTAATATCCCTTCCCAGAGATCCAGTGAGTTATTTTCCTCTATTACTGAAGAAGCCAAAGAACAGTTCTTTTGTCTACAGAGTAAACGTCGGTTAGAAAAAGAATACTGGGTTTATGACACTAACTCTATCTCCAGCTACTCTGAATGCTTAAGACAGGTAAAGTATGGAGTGAACCGAGAAGGTGATTCTCTTCCTCAGATCAATTTAGCTCTTCTCTTTGGTGAGCAATCCAACCTCCCTTTCTACTATCGAAAGTTAGCCGGAAATATCCCGGATGTGAAGACGGTAAAACATCTCCTCTCCGATATAGATTTCTTATCCTCTTCCCCAGTTAAACTGGTAATGGATAGAGGCTTTTACAGTGAAGCTAACATCAATAGCCTGTTTCAGAACCATCTGAAGTTTCTCATGGCTGCTCAGATGAGATTGAAATACATCCAGGAAGAGCTGAATAAAGTTCGCTCCACATTGTGCAGCTGGACTAATTACAGTCCTTCCTATGATCTGTATGCTACCTCAGTAACCATTACCTGGCCTTATACCCAGAAACGTCCCTATAAGGGAGATATCATTAAAGGTAAACGGAGGATGTATCTTCATCTCTATTATGACCAGGAACGAGCCAGTGAAGAGGAAAGAAGACAGAACCTCTTACTTACTGCCCTCCAGGAGGAGTTGAAGAGTGGGAAACGTAACCCTGAGCATGAGTCACTATATACCAAGTATTTCCATATCTCTACTACTCCAGGGAAAAGAATCAAAGTAGTAGCCAAAGAGGAAATTATCAATGAAGCTAAGAAGAACTATGGATATTTTGCTTTAATCAGCAATGAAGTAAAAGATCCCCTGGAAGCTCTGGAACTTTACCGGAATAAAGACCTGATAGAGAAAGCTTTTGGAAATCTCAAAGAACGTTTGAATTTCCGCCGGAGCAGAGTTTCCTCAGAGTCAAGTCTGGATGGGAAGCTATTTGTTACCTTTGTTGCTCTAATATATCTTTCCTATGTTAAAAAGAAGATGCAAGATAATAACCTGTTCCAGAAATATACTCTCCAGGGTCTCCTTGATGAGTTAGATGTCATAGAATGTTTTGAGCAGCCAGGACATAAAAGATGCTGGGGTGAGATAACTAAAAAACAGATTGATATCTATACTGCAATGGGAGTTACCCCTCCCTCGTTACAATAGTTCGGGAATGCAGGTTCAAAACCACAAAAGACCGTAGTATCTCTCCACTCTAAGGGTTGCAAAAAGAGGAGCTTTTTAGTTTCCTTAGCTACCACTGGAGAGAGAGGAAGAGTTCTTTTCCTTCTCGTTTTAGCGACATCTTCAGGAATAGTTACTTCAAAGGAGGCAAGGTTAAAGTCTTCTTTCTTGAGTTTTAATGCTTCTCCAGGGCGGATACCAGTATCAAGCATAAAGAGGATAAGACAGTAATCACGGAAACCAGCATAACTCTTTTTATCTGGAGCATTGAGGAGCTCTTTTAATAC
>JARRCQ010000116.1 GCA_029982105.1 Candidatus Atribacteria bacterium
TTAGAAACTATAGCCGTTAACTTTTTGCGCAAATTAGAAGAGATATGTGGTAACACTTCTTCTCCCACATTGGCATTTTCGGTAGGGGAGGAGCTGGGAGTGTATCTCCAAGGAGAAGGGCAAAAATTTCTGGACAATTTAGAAAAATTGTACGGTAAGGAGATATTGTGGAAAGTAGATTCCTCTCTTCCTCTCCGTCGGTATAACATCATCGGAGTGGGCAGTGAAGAAGTTCGAGAAAAAATGGAAAAAGTCATTTGACTAAATTCTGGTTTCTGTGGTAAATTCTTTACCGTTCTTTAGGGGGTGAAATTCATGTTTGCTATTATTGAAGCACAGGGAAAACAGTATACTGTACAAGAAGGTAGTATAATTAAATTAGAAGGCTGGCTACCGGAAGAAAAGGAAGTGGTTTTTGACCGAGTTCTTATGTGGAAAAACGATGGAGCGCTGAAAATAGGACAGCCTTATGTTGAGGGAGTGAAAGTAACCGGGAAAATTCTGAAAAAAGGCAAAGGCAAGAAAGTAGTAGTGTTTAAATATAAACCCAAGGTAAAATATCGGAAAAAAACCGGTCACCGTCAGCCTCTTACTTTAGTGAGTATTGAGAAAATAGAAGGAGAGTGAGACTATGGCTCATAAAAAAGCGGGAGGAAGTGCGCGTAACGGTAGAGATAGCAATTCTAAACGTTTAGGAGTAAAAGTGTACGGTGGACAGTTTGTGAAAGCGGGAGGAATTATTGTTCGCCAGCGAGGTACTAAAGTTCATCCTGGAGTTAACGTAGGTATAGGTAAGGATGATACCCTTTTTGCTCTCCGCGATGGTTATGTTGTTTTTGAGGATAAGAAAAATAGAAAGCAGGTTTCTGTTTTTTCTGAAAATAGCTAAGAAGTGGGGAGAGTAATTGGTAGTAGATAGGGTAATCTTTAAAGCTCGAGGTGGTAAGGGAGGAGATGGGGCTATTAGTTTTCGCCGGGAGAAATATATCCCTCGAGGAGGCCCAGATGGAGGAAGAGGAGGAGAAGGAGGAAGAGTTTTTCTTCGTGCTTCTCCCTATCGAGAAACTCTTCGAGATTTAGCTTTTTCTCCTCTCTATCAAGCTCCTTCTGGAGAGGGAGGTAAAGGGAAAAAACAAGAAGGTAAAAAAGGTGAAGATTTGGTAATTGAAGTTCCTGTGGGGACACAAGTTTTTGATAACCACACCGGGGAGCTGCTTGCTGACCTTATTTATCCTGGAATGGAAGTGATGGTTGCTCGAGGAGGAAAAGGAGGAAAGGGTAATGTTTCTTTCACTTCTCCCGATAATCGCACTCCTCGAGTGGCCCAAAAAGGAGAAGAAGGAGAGGAAAGAGAACTGTGCCTGGAGCTGAAATTTCTGGTTGATGTAGGGTTGGTTGGTTTACCCAATGCTGGTAAATCCACTTTCCTGTCTCGCTTGAGCAATGCTAAACCCCTCATAGCTCCTTATCCTTTTTCTACCCGAGAGCCTCTTTTAGGAATGGTGGGGGAAGAGGAAGAAAAGTTTGTTTTGTTAGATACTCCAGCTTTAATTGAGGGAGCATATGAAGGAAAAGGGTTGGGGAACAGATTTCTTCGTCACTTAGAAAGGGCACATCTTATTTTATATTTAATCGATTTATCTTCTCCTTTTTCGGGAATTAATCCTGAGGAAGATTGGAAAATTTTGCGGGAGGAGCTGAGGAAATATAAGTCTTCTCTGGGAGATAAACCTTTTCTCGTGGTGGCTAATAAATTAGACTTACCTGGAGCTCGGGAAAGCTGGCATAGATTTAAAACAATTTTAGAAAGAGAAAACTCAGAAGGGTGGGGAATATCGGCTCTCTCTGGAGAAGGAATGAGCGAACTCCTCGAAAGGATAAGGGAAATATTAAAGGAGGAAAAAGGGAAAGAGGAAGCAACAATAGAACAGGAAGAGATAAGAGATAGAGACCTTTCTCCAATAGTTTACCGTTTTTCCTCTACTTATTTGGAAAAATTGCTCCGGGAAGCAGACCGCCATCCTGGAGAAGAAGAGGACTTTCTCAATCAGGAACTGGAAAAATCTGGATTTAAACGTTATTTGTTGGCTTTAAAGTCCTCAAGCATAATAGAGGTAGGGGAAAGAAAATTAGTTTGGAAAGGAAAAAGGCTTTTTCTTAAACCTGATGAATAGAGAAGAGTTTCAAAAAAATAGTAATGTGATAGTGGTAAAAGTAGGTTCCTCGCTTCTTTTGGAGAAAGGAGACTTACGATTAGATAAGATAAAAGAATTAGCCTATAATATAGCCCATTTAAGAGAACAAGGGAAGAAAATTATTCTGGTTTCCTCAGGAGCAGTTGCTTGGGGAATGAGTGTTATGGGATTTACTAAAAAGCGAGGAGATATACCCTTTAAGCAAGCTATGTCGGCTATTGGACAAAGCGTTTTGATGCAAGCTTATCGAGAGGCTTTTTCCCCTTTAGGTATACAAGTAGCTCAGATACTTTTGGCGCCTGAGGATACTCACAATCGAGTTAAATATTTAAATGCTCGCAATACTTTTGAAGCTCTCCTTCAGTTGGGAGTTCTTCCTGTGGTTAATGAAAATGATTCAGTGGCGGTAGAGGAAATAAAATTTGGCGACAATGACCGTCTATCCGCTTTGGTGGCCTCTCTAATAGATGCAGACCTTTTAGTTATTCTCTCTGATGTAGAGGGTCTTTTTACTGCTGATCCTCGCCTTGTGCCTCAGGCTACGTTGGTAGAAGAAGTAAGAAAAATTAATGGGGAAATAGAAGAGATGGCTGGAGAGAAAGGCAACTATTTTTCTGCGGGAGGGATGAAAAGTAAAATCATAGCTGCTCGAATGGCTACTCTCTCTGGTATAGGAGTGATAATTGCCTCGGGTAAAGATTTCTCCATTTTACATGAGATTGGAGAGGGAAAAAGGAGAGGCACGTTTTTCTGGCCTGAGAAAAAGCATCTCTCGGGAAGAAAAAGATGGATTGCTTTTGCTATGATGCCCCGAGGCAAAGTTTTAATAGATAAAGGGGCTAAAAATGCCCTTTTGGCTCAGAAGAGCCTTCTCCCTGCTGGAGTTAAGGAGGTAGAAGGGGATTTTGATTTGGGAGATTGTGTGGAAATTTTAGGTCCTTCTCGAGAATTAGTAGGTAGAGGAATAACCAATTACTCATCAGAGGAGCTTAAAAAAATATTAGGTTTACATACTGAAGAGGTGAGAGAAATTTGGGGGGGAAAAGATTTTGATGAAGAAGTGATTCATGCTGATAACTTAGTACTCTTGGGGGGAGATTAGTATGAGAGAAAATATGAAAGATATAGTACGAAGGACCAAAGAAGCCTCTTATTGTCTGGCTAATGCTTCTTCTCTTTCTAAGAATCAGTTTCTTTTACGGCTGGCTGATAATTTGGAGAGAGAGGAAGAAGAGATAAAAAAGGAAAATAGAAGAGACTTAGAAAAAGCTAAAAGTGCGGGAATGAAATCTTCCCTTCTGGACCGTCTGGAGTTATCTTCTTCTCGAATAAAAGCTATGGCTTCTGGTCTGCGAGAAGTAGCTAATCTTCCTGACCCGGTGGGAGAAGTAATAGAAGGCTCCAAAAGACCTAATGGTCTTTTGATTACCAAAGTGAGAGTGCCCTTGGGAGTTATAGCCATTATTTATGAAGCGCGCCCCAATGTAACCATAGATAGTGTGGGGCTGGGCATAAAATCGGGTAATGCTCTTATTCTTCGGGGGAGCAGTTCAGCTATTTATTCCAATCGGATTTTGGTGGATAAAACTAAAGAAACTTTGTCTCAGTGTGGTTTTCCTCCTCAGGTGGTTAATTTACTGGAGTGCGAGACTCATGAGGAGGTACAGGAGCTTTTAACTTTTCGAGATTATATAGATGCAGTTATTCCTCGGGGAGGAGCGGGTTTAATAAAATCGGTAATAGAACACTCCCAGATTCCGGTTATAGAAACAGGAGTGGGAAATTGTCATGTCTATGTAGATAAAAGTGCTGATAAGGAAATGGCGAAAAAAATAGTAATTAATGCTAAAACCCAGCGTCCCAGTGTTTGTAATGCCTGTGAGACTCTTTTGATAGATAAAGAGATTGCTCCTCAATTTCTCTTGCCTGTGGTTGGTGCTTTGAAGGAAAAAGGGGTAGAGATAAGAGGATGTGAGAAAACGAAAGAATTAGTGGGAGATATTAAATTAGCGACGGAAGAAGATTGGTACGCTGAATATTTAGATCTTATTTTAGCGGTTAAAGTAGTGGGAGGGATAGAGGAGGCTATAAACCATATCAATAAGTATGGTTCTCATCATTCTGAAGCCATCGTAACTCAAGATTATATGGCAGCGAGAAGATTTCTGGAAGAAGTGGATGCTGCAGCAGTTTATGTCAATGCCTCTACTCGCTTTACTGATGGAGGAGAATTTGGGATGGGAGCGGAAATTGGTATAAGCACTCAAAAACTTCATGCTCGAGGTCCTATGGGGTTGCGAGAGCTTACTACTGTTAAATATATGGTTTGGGGAACAGGACAGATACGGGAGTGATATTTACGCTTAAAAAGGGAATTATGGGAGGAACTTTTGATCCTATTCATTATGGACATCTGGTAACTGCTGAAGAAGTGAGAGACTACTTTGGTTTAGCAGAAGTGGTTTTTGTCCCTTCTGCTCGACCTCCTCACAAAATAGGACAAAAGGTAAGTGACCCTGAGCATCGTTACCTTATGGCGGTTTTGGCTACGGTTACCAACCCTTATTTTCAAGTTTCCCGGGTAGAGATAGAGAGACCTGGTCCTTCTTATTCTATAGATACTGTTAGGTATTTTAAGGATTTGTGGGGAGAAGGCACTGAGGTTTTTTTTATAACCGGGGCTGATGCTTTTTCTCAGATTTCCAGCTGGAATAATCCAGAAGAATTGTTAAAATTATGTACTTTTGTAGCTGCTTCTCGTCCTGGTTACCGGTTATTGGGGGTGGAAAATAAATATCAAGAGAGGGTAAGAACTATTGAGGTCTCTGCTCTAGCTATTTCTTCTTCGGAGATACGGTGGAGAGTAAAAAGAGGCGAATCGATTAAGTATTTAGTACCGGAAGCGGTGGAAAATTATATTTATAAAAATGAATTATATAGAAACTAACAAAAACCAAATAATTTCTACTTTAAAAAATATGGTAGGAGAGTCCCGTTTTTATCATTGTTTGGGAGTAGCACAAGAAGCTCAACATTTAGCTTGTCGCTGGGGAGAGCGGGAAGACAAATTATACCTTGCCGGTCTTTTGCACGACTGTGCTCGAGATTTATCTCCTGAGGAATTATTCCCTCTTTTACCTCCTTATCTGGGAGAAGAGATCTATTCTATTCCTGCTGTTTTTCATGCTTTAGCAGGACCTGCGATAGTAGAGAGAGAATTTAAAATTAAAGACCACCAGATTTGGCATGCTATACGCTGGCATGCTACTTCCTGCGAGACGATGTCTAAGTTTGACAAAATTTTATTCATTGCTGATTTTTGTGAGGCGGGCCGGGAATTTCCGATAGCCTCAGAGATAAGAGAAATGGCAGAAAAAGACTGGAAAGAAGCTTACCGAAAGGTATTGCAAGAAAAAATATCTTTCCTTCTTTCTCAAGGGTTTCTCGTATATTCTTCTACTTGGAAGGCTTGGAATAAAGAAAATGAAAAATAAGAGAAGAGGCTGGAAGGTTTTTTACGTCATTTTGGGTTTTTTTATGGGTCTTTTGATTCTTTTTATATCTACTCTTTTGGGATTTAGAATACCTATCCACTGGACAGTGATAAAAGAAGTGATGGGTTACAGTGAACCCCAAAATACCTTTATCTTAGTGGTAGGGCAAGATAGTATTGAGCCTCGACGGAGTGATACTATAATTTTAGTAGGTATTAATTCCCAAATAGATCAAATTCTTCT
>JARRCQ010000117.1 GCA_029982105.1 Candidatus Atribacteria bacterium
GAACTTTTTACTTAGGAGACCGCCTTCTCTCTGGTGCTAAAGAATTTTTGCAGATTATTTCTGAGCAAGGCAAAGATTTTTGCTTCCTAACTAATAACTCTTCTCACAACTCCACTTTTTATGCTCAAAAGTTAAGAAAAATGGGGCTTTTAGATTTTCCTTCTCATAAAATTGTTACTTCTTCCCAAGCTACTATTTTTTATCTTTCCCAAATAAAAAGTTGTCCCCGAGTTTATCTTTTAGGCACTTCAGAGTTAGAGATTGAGTTTTTGCAAGCTGGCTTTACCTTGGTACAAAAAGATCCGGATTTTGTAGTTTTGGGATTTGACACTAACTTAACCTATCAGAAGATAAACCTAGGCTGTCAGTTTATAAGAAAAGGAGCCCCCTTTTTTGCTACTCATCCTGATTTAAATTGTCCTACTGAAGAAGGACCAGTAATAGATGCCGGGTCTTTTATAAAGGCCATAGAAGCTTCTACCGGTTGTTCCCCTAAGATATTCGGTAAGCCTTATCAGGAAATGATAGAATATATTTTGCAGAAAACTAAAACCAAAAAAGAAGAGGTGGCTATTATTGGAGATCGCCTCTACACTGATATCGCTATGGGGAAAAAAACAGGAATTACCACTATTTTAGTTCTCACCGGGGAAACAAAAGAAGAAGATATTAAAAATTCTCCCTGGCAACCTGATTTCATTTTTGCCTCTTTAGAAGAAATAAACAACTATTTCAAAAAGGAGATAAAAAATGTCTGAAAAACTTTTCTTTTTTGCTGAAGGTGCTACTTTCCTTTGCCAATGCGGGAAGGTGCATCATATTCCCACTCAAAAAACTATATTAGGAAAAGAAGTACTACCTCGTATTCCTCAAATATTATCAGAACTTAATTTAGGAAAAAAACTTCTCCTCCTTTTTGACCATAATACCTATGAAGCAGCGGGGAGAGAAACAGAAAATATTCTAAAACAAGCAAACTTTGAAGTTATATCTGTTTTATTGGAAAAACCTCCTGAACTAAAGTACTTAGAGCCCGATGAAAAAGCTCGAGAACGTATCGGTTCTTTTCTCTTTCATGAACCCGATTTTATTGTAGCCGTAGGTTCAGGAGTAATAAATGATTTAGCTAAATTTGTAGCTCATCGGATAAAAATTCCGTATGCCGTGGTAGCTACTGCTCCTTCTATGGATGGATATTCCTCTCCTGGAGCTCCTATGTTGGTTGGAGGATACAAAATAACTTATGATGCTACTCCTCCTTGTGCTATCTTCATGGATCTGGAGATTCTGTCTCAAGCTCCCCTTCCATTGATTCAATCCGGTTTTTCTGACCTATTGGGAAAAATTACCGCTAATGCTGACTGGGTGATGAGAAATATTTTACAGGGAGAATACTTCTGTGAATATACCTGGGAATTGGTAAAAGGGGCTCTGGAAATATTAAAAGAAAGAGCGGAAGAAATAGGAGAGAGAAAAGAAGAAGCTATTTATGCTCTCGCAGTAGCTCTCCTTAATTCCGGTTTCAGTATGACTATGGTGGGAGATTCTCGTCCTGCCTCTGGTGCAGAACACTCAGTTGCTCATTATCTGGAGATGATGGCTCTACATCGAAAAATAGACCCCTCTCTTCACGGATTGAGAGTAGGGGGAGCAACGGTTATTATTAAGAAGATGTATGACCGTTTTTTACAAGAACTGGAAGGAATAGACTGGAACGGGAGCAACAACTACTCTCTAAAAAATCAGGAGGAGGAGCTAAAGCTCCATTTTGGTCCACTATTTCCTTTCATAGAAAAAGATGTCCAGGAAAAATTAAAATGGGATAGAGAAGAAATAGAAATAGCTAACCCCTCTTTTTTATCTCAGCAAGCACAGAATAAGCTATCGGTTATCCTTGACCCGGCTTCTTTGTTGCAAAAAGCCCAAGCTCCCCAAGCTTTGAAGGAGTTAGGATTTTCAGATACTCTTATTAGAGAAGCTTTGTTTTTCTCCCGTTTTGTAAGAAAAAGAATAACCATCCTCGACTTATTAGGAAAGGCAGGGCTTTTAGAAGAATATATCGATTACGCTCTATCTTGATGGTTGCTGAGTTAACCATAATAGTGTTCAGAAAAAAAATTTTGGGATATGATGAGATGAACGCCTAAGGGGCACTCTTCTAAAGTGCCCCTTATAGTTTTATTTAATGAGAAAGCAAGCTATTTCTTTATCTCTGTTTCTTGCCTTCTCATTCATAATTACAAAAGATATTGATATAAAAGAGATTCCAATTCGCTTTCCGAAACAGGATTTATCAAAGTACGTTGGATTTCTCCTTTTTCATTTAAGAAAAGGAAGGATGGAACTCCTTTTCCTACATACTCTGTTTGCACCTTCCCGTAATTATCAATTAGAACCGGGAAGGTCCAATTATACTTATTAACAAAATTAGTTCTAATTATTTGAGTATATTCTTCCGGAGAAGTGATTAAACTTCCAGAACCATGGTTTTCGTTTACTGCTACTCCTAAAACTACCAACTCCTCCTGGTGTCGGCTATAAATTCTCTGGATGGTGGGAGCTTCTTCCTTACAATAAGAACAATAAGATTTAAAGAAAAATACTAAAACTGGTTTTCCTCGAAACTCGCGAAGGGAAACTTCTTCTCCATCTAAGTTAGGAAGAGTAAAATTAATTCCGCTATCTACTGGTGTTTCTGTAGGTGCAGGTGTAGGATTTGGATTTTCTGTGGGCGTAGGAGGAAAAATAGAAAAGTTAGAGCATCCTACTACTCCAAAAAGAAGAGAAAAAACTAAAGTAACGATAAACCACTTCAACCAGTTTCCTTTTTTCATAATCTAAGCTCCTCTCTTAATACCTTGAGTAGTAACAATTATATAACATAAACACGCTCAATTTTCCAAAAGTACAGAAAATTATTGAAATTTTTCTGTACCAATATGGTCTTAACATTACTCATAAGTTTTTTCTGAACATCTAGGAAGAATTTTCAAACAGTCTCCAGTCCGATTGACAACCTTTTTCTGCTTTTATATAATAAGAGAGCTTTGGGGCGTGGCCAAGCGGTAAGGCAAGGGACTTTGGATCCCTTATTCGGAGGTTCGAATCCTCCCGCCCCAGCCAACTTGTTCCTTTTATAGCCTTTTTGGTTACAGCATCCTGCAAAACCTGTTAAATAGCTTAGCTAAAAACCCAAGATTATTATCCGCGGAGAAAGTTTTTATTCTTCTTTACTAGTCTTTGTTCTTTTGTTTTTTAAAATTTACGCCGTAGGCACGCTGGAGTGTTGTTCTCCAGCGTACTGGTGGATATTTTCCCACCAGTAGTATTTGTCTTTTTCCCTTTGCTTTTGGGGGTTATAAGGGGGTTTACCCCACTGAAGGATGCTTTTCCCTTCAGTAAGATTTTGTCTTTTATATTGTTATTTGCATTTTATCTTTTAATGGGGGTTATAAGGGGGTTTACCCCCTTATTGTTCTTTTCTCTTACGCCGTAGGCTGTATTTTCTCTGTGGCCTTTATTTCTTTTGTTTTTTTTAAGTTTTCTTAATCTTATGTCGTAGTAACAGTTAACTGCAGTGAAATCTTGTGGTTGACTATGATATCTCACTTAAACTTATATGATTGGGTTTACAGTATTTAGAGGATATAGTTTAATCTACCAGAAAGTTAGTAGTTATTCCTTTCTGCCAATTTGTCTATTTTGAAAATCTTATATAGTGTTCAGAAAAAATTTATGGGTAATGCTAAGGTTATAAAGGGGTGTTTATTTCCCCCTATAGTCTGTTATAATCCTTTATATTGGGATGAGGAAGGTGAAAGTGAATGGCTAAAGAGATGATAAAAGATGAAGAGGCTAAGAAAGCTCTTAAAAAAGGAGTGGATATTTTAGCTAATGCGGTAAGAGTCACTTTAGGCCCTAAAGGTCGCAATGTGCTTTTAGAAAAAAAATATGGTTTGCCTGTTATTACTAATGATGGAGTGACTATTGCTCGAGAAATAGAGGTGGATGAACCACAAGAAAATGTAGGGGTACAAGTGGCAAAAGAGATAGCTACTAAAACTAATGACCTGGTGGGAGATGGCACTACTACTGCTTTGGTTTTGGCTCAAAAAATGCTTCAAGAAGGGTTAAAAAATATAGTTTTTGGTCATAACCCGGTTTTATTCCAGCGGGGAATGGAGGAGGCAGTAAAAAGAACGATAGAAAAAATTAAGAATTATAGTTTGGCAGTGGAAGACGAAAAAGCTGTTTCTCAGGTAGCTTCTATATCAGCCAATGATAGAGAAATAGGAGAAACGGTAGCTCAAGCTTTAAATAAAGTGGGTAAAGATGGAGTAATAACTGTAGAAGAATCTAAATCTGCCGAAACTACTATAGAGATAACCGAAGGCATGCAGTTTGATCGAGGCTATCTTTCTGCTTACTTTATTACTAATGAGGAACGAATGGAGGTAATTTTGGAAGAACCTCTGATTCTCATCTGTGATTTCAAAATATCTAATATTACTTCCCTTCTTCCTCTTCTTCAGCAGATGTTAGAGATGAAAAAACCTCTCCTGATAATTGCTGAAGATATAGAACAGGAAGTGTTAGCGACTCTGGTGGTGAACAATCTGCGAGGTATATTAAGGGTAGCAGCAGTTAAAGCTCCTGCCTTTGGAGATAGGAGAAAAGAAATTTTGGGAGATTTGGCTGTTTTAACTGGAGGACAATTAATTTCTCAAGATATGGGCATGAAATTAGAAAAAGTGACCGTAAACTTGTTGGGAAAAGCGAATAAGGTACGAATAACTAAAGATGAAACTATTATAATTGGTGGACAAGGAAATAAAAAAGACATTGAAGCCCGAGAAAAACAAATTAAAGCTCAGATAGAAAAAAGTACTTCCACTTATGATCAGGAAAAGTTACAAGAGAGATTAGCGAAACTTCGAGGAGGAGTAGCTGTAATTTGGGTAGGGGCATCAAGTGAAGTAGAATTAAAAGAGAAAAAATATCGGGTGGAAGATGCCATAAGTGCCACGAAGGCCGCTATAGAAGAAGGTGTAGTTCCGGGAGGCGGAGCACTTTTTGTTCATTTAGCTCAGGAATTAGATTTTACCGACTTATCAAGAGAAGAAAAGCAGGGAGCAGAAGCTGTTAGGAAAGCTCTGGAAGCTCCAGCTTACTGGATTGCCCGAAATGCGGGTTACGATGGTTATCTGGTGATAGAGGAAATAAAAAAGGATGATTGGAGAATGGGATTTGAAGCTCAAAAAGGAAAAATTGTTGATTTGGTGCAAGAGGGAGTCATAGATCCAGCTAAAGTTTTACGAGTGGCACTGTCTAATGCTCAAAGCATTGTTTCTTTGATTTTGGCTTCGTCAGTCCTTTTATGTGAAGCTCCAGAAGATAAATTTGAGAATAACGAGGGCTAATAGTATAATTTGAGATAAAAGGAGAAAGGTGAACGGAATGGAAAATTGGTTTCGAAACGATAAGGGTCTTTTACGCACTACTTATGGATTTGACGATGTTTCTTTGGCTCCTGGAGATGTTACCATTGACCCTAAAGACGTAGATGTTTCTACTACCATTGGTGGTGAGAAATTAAATATTCCTGTTTTAGGTGCTGCTATGGATGGAGTAATAGACTCTCGAATGGCAGTGGAGATGGGACGATTAGGGGGATGGGGAGTTTTAAACTTGGAGGGATTGTTTACCCGTTACGATGACCCTTATTCTCTTATTCAAGAAATGATACAAAAGCCCCGGGAAAAAGTTACTGATTTCATACAAGAAATTTATCAAGCTCCTATA
>JARRCQ010000118.1 GCA_029982105.1 Candidatus Atribacteria bacterium
TTGAGACAGGAAAAATAGTCTTTGCCACTTAGTTTTTCTGAGAGGCTATCTTCTTCTACTAAGGATAGAGAAACATAAGGTAAATTTACCACTATCGGAACTTTGGTGAGTTCTTCTATTTCTTGCAAACCAGGCTTTAAAATTTCTTCATCTCCTCGAAATTTATTGATAATAAAGGCCCGTATTAACTCTCTCTCTTCCTTCGCCAGAGCCCAGGTCCCGTATAAAGAGGCAAAAACTCCTCCCCTTTCTATATCTCCCACCACTATAACTGGAGAGTGAAGATAAAGAGCTACTTTTATATTAGCCATATCTTTTCCCCGCAAGTTGATCTCTGCTGGACTTCCTGCTCCTTCTAAGATAAGAAGGTTATATTCCAATGATAGAGATTGAAGACTTTCCTTAACTACTTCCCACAAAACTTCCTTATCCTGATAATAGGTAGAGGTATCTCTTATCCCCCAAGATTTTCCTCTCACTATCAATTCACTCTTGCCCTCTTCCTGGGGCTTTAAGAGAATAGGATTCATCCGGCTATCAGGTTTTTGAAAAGCAGCATGAGCTTGAAGAATTTGAGCTATAGCTATCTCTTCTCCTTCCTCGGTAACTCCAGAGTTGCGAGACATATTTTGAGCTTTAAACGGAGCTACTTTTATTCCCCATCGAGCAAAGAGCCTCACCAAGCCTGCTACTATCACGCTTTTACCCACCCCTGAACTGGTTCCTTGCATCATCAAGAATTTAGTCATTCATCTCTCCTCAAAATTAGTAAAAGCGCGGGGCTCTTTAACTCCCCACAGAATCCAAAGTAATCCTACCACATTTAAACCTAGAGCTAACCAAAAAACCCAATGGTAGCCAAACCAATCAGCAATTTTTCCTCCTAAAAGAGGAGAGAAAAAAGAAGGAAAATTACTTAAAAAACTACTCCACCCCACATATAGCCCTCGCTCTTCTCGAGGAGCAAAATCGAGGACGATAGCCGTTCCACCCACCGATATAGCACTATAATTAAAGCCCAAAAGAGTAAAGCTCAGGAAAAACCATTGAAAGTTGGGAGAAAAAAGAGCCAGTAAATTGCTCAAAACTATAGATGTAGCTCCTAAAAGCACGACCAGTTTATGTCCTTTTTTATCTCCTAAAGGACCCCAGATAAAGTTACTCAAAGCCTGAGAAACGAGAAAAACAGCATTATAACGAGCTACTAAAGCATCAGGAATTTGAAATCTTTTTAGGACATAAACAGTATAAAAAGCTCCTCCCATTATTCCTAAAGCCAAAAATATGCGAGCCAACAAAAAGTTCAAAAAGTTGGTATCTTTCTTGATTATCCGGGAAAAAGAAGAAAGAAATCCTTGTCCCCAAGAAGAAGTAGCTGGCTCTTTTTCTTCTCGAGTAAGAGCCAGAAAAAAATAGGAAACCCCCATAGATAGAGAAGCTAAAAGAAAACAATAACCAAAATTGGAAGGGAAAGGGTAAACCTTGATTAACCGCTCGGCCAAAGTAGAACCCCATATCCCCATTAAAGCTCCCAACCCATTACCACAGGCAAAATAGAGCCCCCAGCGACTGTGATGGATGACTTTTCCAATCATCTCTGTCCAGATAGGACCAAGAAACCCCATAGCAAAGGAAGAAATCCCCAACAAAGTGAGCAATACATAAAGCGACAAAGAGGGATAATAAGGAACGAGACAAAAAGCTAAAAGCGCCATTCCCAAGTAAGGAAGACGCTCTAAAAGAGTAAATCGAAGAATAAAAGGAAGTTTCCTTTCTAATCTACCAGAAACCTTTGCCCCCCATAAGGCGGGAAACGACCATCCCAGGTAAGCGATGGCGGGAATGAGGCCAATCTCTAAATTATTAGCTCCCAAGCGCTGAGCCAAAAGAGGGAGCAAGGTAATTGTAGAGCCAAAGGACATCCCCAAGGTAAAAAAAGAGTAATCCAGAGCATCTACAACAAAATTAAAGAGATAATCCCGCCGAGAGAGCATTACTTCTTCATCCCTCCTCGCCATTTGGTATACGAGCGAGGGTCTAATTCCTGCAAGAATCGAGAAGGCTTTCTAACCATAGAATGAGCGTGGTTCCTCTCTCCCAAAATAGGGTAACACAAAAACAAATGTTCCCGAGCTCTGGTACACGCTACATAGAAAAGTCTTCTTTCTTCTTCAATGTCTTCTTCTTTTCCCAAACTACGAGGAGAAGGAAAACCTCCTTCGCATAACCACACCATAAACACACAATCCCACTCTAAGCCCTTAGCCTGATGAATGGTAGAAAGAACTATTTTATCATCTTCTATTCCACCTCTTACTACATTTTCTCCTTCCATTTCTCCTAAAAGAGCTAACTCGCTTAAAAAGGTATCTAAAGATTGATACCGTAAAGAAAAGTTAGCCAGCTCTTCTAAATCTTCTTCTCTCTCCTGGTAATTAGGATAATGAGTAACTAAATAGTCTCGATATCCTCCTTCTAACACTTCTCGAATTAAAGTAGAAGGAGAAGAGTCCAGGTCTTCTAAGCGAAAGAGCAAATCTTTAAGAGAAGCAAGGCTAACCCGGGCATTGACCGGAAGAAGAGAAATAATTTCTTCTCTTTCTAAAGTAGTAAGAGGGTCAGGAGAAGAAGCAATAACTCCCCACACTTTTTCTGCCGATGCTTTCCCAATTCCGGGATAAAGTTTAAGCACTCTTTTCCAGGCCATTTCATCTCGGGGATTAGCTACTACTTTAAGGTAGGCTACCACATCTTTAATGTGAGCTTGTTCAAAAAAGCGCAAGCCAGAGCGAATTTCAAAAGGAATACCCCGGCGAGTAAGTTCCATCTGAATTTCCATACTATGATAATGAGCCCGATATAAGACAGCAATTTCTCGGAGGTCATAACCTTCATTATGTAATTCTAAAATTTGAGAAGCCACAAATTCGGCCTGCTCCATAACATCACGTAGAGGCACTACTACAGGTTTTTCTCCTCCCCTTTTCACCGGATGCAAAACCTTAGGAAACTGGCGACGGTTAAAAGAAATTACCTGATTGGCCAAATCTAAAATAGGAGCAGTGCTTCGATAGTTGGTTTCTAATTTGAATACCTGACAATCAGGGTATCGCTCAGGAAAACGCATAATATTAGCGAAGTTGGCTCCCCGAAAGGAATAAATACTTTGTGCATCATCGCCTACTGCTAAAATATTATGATACTCCTGAGCCAGGAGGTCTATCATTTCCGCTTGCAGAAGATTAGTGTCTTGATACTCATCTACCAAAATATGATGAAAAGCGTTTCCATATTTACGGCGAGTATTTTCATTTTCTCGCAAAAGTAACCAGGTATAGTAAAGCAAATCATCATAGTCCATAAGAGAAAGCTGACGTTTTTTCTCCTGATAGAGAGCAAAAAGGGCACTTAACTGGCCTATCCAGTCAAAAAATTGGGGATAGAACTTTTGCAAAATATCTTCCACGGAAATAAAAGTATTGCGACTCAAAGAGATGATATTGGCAACCACATCTCCCTTAGGGAAACGACGAGAACGGCGGTCTATCCCCATCTCTTCTATGGTAGTTTCTAAAAGGTCTTTTTGGTCTTCTCGATCCATAATAGTATAGTTATTATCATAACCTATTTTCTTCGCTTCCCGGCGGAGTATGAGATTACCAATATGGTGGAAAGTTCCTCCCCACATATCCTCTAAACTTATACCTAAAAGACATTCTACCCGATGGAGCATTTCTCGAGCCGCTTTATTGGTAAAAGTAGCTAAAAGAATGGAAGAAGGGTCTACCCCCTTTTCTATCAATCTCGCTACCCGATACGTAACCGTTCGAGTTTTTCCACTACCCGCTCCAGCAATCACTAAAACCGGACCTTCGCCAGCAAAAACCACTTTTTTCTGCTCTTCGTTTAATTCTTCTTCATAATCAACGCGCAAAATTCCCTTCAAGAATCAAAACCTCCTATTTACTTCCTTTTTCTATCAACTCTTTAAGCTCTTTATCTCCAAAAAGGTAAACTCGATTACAGAAGGAACAGTTAACTTCTGCTCTTCCCTCTTGAGTCAACAAATCTTTTAATTCTTCTTTTCCCAGTAAAACCAAAGTCCGACGAGCTCTTTCTCGAGAACAATGGCACTGATAGCACAATTTCTTTTCCCCTACTATTTGGTAGGATAGAGAAGCCAAAAGTTCTTGAGTTATTTCCTCCGGAGTTTTCCCTTCCCAAATAAGAGAACTTAAAGAAGGAAGAAGAGAAATGTTATTTTCGATTGTCTCTATCACATAACTGGGAGTACCCAAAGGAGTATGGATGATAAATCCCCCCGCCGACAATACTTCCCCTCTTTCTCCTACGTAAACTCCAGCACTACAAGCTGAAGGGAGTTGCTCAGAAGCAGTAAAGTAATAAGCCAAGTCGTAAGCAATACCTCCTCGAGGCATCTCGACATAACCAACATAAGGTTCTCCCAATCCTAAATCCTTTACCACTGAAAGCTGAGAGCCTTTTCCCACTGCTTCTTCCACATTTAATTTTTTCTCCTCTCGAGAAGGGAGAAAAACTGAGGGCTGGGCAACATAGCCCCTTACCTCTCCCTGAGAGTTAGCTTGTGCCAATATGCTCTCTAAAGGTCCCAAGCAGCGAATGTGTAAAGTTAATCTCTGACCTTCTTTAAGCTCGACACCCATTATTCCTGCCAAAGTCAGCGCTCTTCCTAAAGCTGCAGTAGCTACAGGGCTGGTATGATGTAAGTGTCTTGCCTCTTCCACCAAAGAAGTAGATGAAGCCACATATACTACTACTCTGGTATCCTCCACAAGCGAACACACTACTTTATCTTCATAGTTTCTCATTCAATCACTCTCCTTAGCTATCATCATCCCTATAGTAAAAATTAGTGGGAAGAAAAAATTTCCTACTATAGGGGGAAAAGACCCCCTATAACCCCCAAAAAGCAAAGACTCAAAAACAACAATATAAAAACTTACAAAAACCTAAAAGAGTAAAAATTAGTGGGAAGAAAAAATTTCCTACTATAGGGGGAAAAGACCCCCTATAACTCCCAAAAGTATCAATTCCTATCCTCATCATCACCTCAAAAGTTAAAAGAGGAAAGCAAGAGTTAGTAATCGAGAAACAAACTTATTCTTCCTTAGAGAGAATCAACTGAGCAGCCTTAGCTGCTACTTCGGAAAGTCGATCTTCTACTTCTTCTATTTTTTCCCTTTCTACCTCTTCTTTTTTGTTTCTATTGACCAGAACCCCACATATTGCTCCAGAGCGGAGTCCCAAAACTCGAGCCACGGTAAAAAGAGTGGCTATTTCCATTTCATAATTCAAAACCCCTAATTTTTTCCATTCTTCCCTACTACCTCGAAGAGAAGAAATTACATAGCCACTAAAAGTATCATATCTTTCTTGGCCGGGATAAAAAGTAGCCGAAGAACAAGTAATCCCTAAGTGATAGCGATATTTCAAAAATTCACAAGCTTTTTTCAGAGCTTCCGTCATCTCCCAGTGAGCACAAGCAGGATAAGAAAGAGGGGCATAGTGGGGAGAGGCACCATCCATTCTCACTGCTCCTTCGCTAATCACTAAATCTCCTACTGCAACTTCTTCTTGAATGGCTCCACAAGTTCCCACCCGTAAAAAATTTCTCACTCCTAATTGGGCTAACTCCTCTACCGTTATACTCAAAGAAGACCCCCCGATACCAGTAGAAACCACTAAAACTTTGCCGCTTTCATTTTCTGCTTTTACTGTTTTAAATTCTCTATGAAAAGCTAACTCTTCACCATCACCAAA
>JARRCQ010000119.1 GCA_029982105.1 Candidatus Atribacteria bacterium
CCTGTTTCTCTACTTATACTTCTTATGCTCTTTCCTTCTTTTCTCATTTGGTGTAACATCATAATTGACTCACTCCTGAGCATGTATTTTCCTCCCATCTTTTTAAACCCTATGAGAGGAATTATAGCTTAAGGAGTGGGTCATTTTTATTCCGACTTTCCTGGGTCAATTATATACCGGCGGTGACAACCAGGAGCTCAAATAATAGGGAGAGCATCTGTGGGCCCAAAGACAAAATCTGGACCACGCCTTCTTTGAAGCTCTATGCATCCTCCCATGACAAAGCCTTATCTGAATATCCAAAGTTAATCCGATTCGTGGTGGACCCTGGATTAAATATTACGAACGATTTTGGAGGAGAATTTCAGCCGATTGAAAAAAATCTCTATCAAGTGTAAAATATATGTACTTCAATCGGGAGGTGGAGGATGATGAAAGTTCGTTTAATCTTTTGTCTGGTATTGATATCTACTCTACTCGTGAGTGGGGTGGCTTTTGCCGACGAACTTGCCGTTATAGATACTTCCATGGAGGGAGACCAGGTTATCAGTGCGGATAGTAAACTTCTGGAGATTATTAAGGGCAATGTTACCGTCGAGGCTGGTATAACTTTTCAAGTGGAGGGAATTGTAACTGGAAGCTTAACCCTGAAAGAAGGAGCAGAGCTTATTCTCAATGGGATTGTCGAAGGGGACTTAACTCTCGGAGCAGGGGCAACAGCTACAATAAACGGAATTGTAGGCGGCAATATCTATAATAATAGTGGAAATGAGATTAAGATAAATGGCATTGTAAAAGGAGAAATTCATTGATAGCCACAGCTCTTAACTGACCACGAGGAGGAGGGGTTGTATGGTTGAGTAAGCCGGGGGGTCAGAGATTTATAGTTACTTCAGAAAGTAAAAATAGAGGGTTTTCGCTTATTGAGATCGTGGTAGTAGTAGCAGTTATGGCGCTTGCTATTACCTCACTTTCTCTCCTTTTTTTGAGAGTCAGCTTTACTAAATCTGCCAATGAGAAGTTGCTCACCGCCAGCACGCTCGCAGAAGATGTTTTAGAACACATTAGAGAAACGAGCATCAGAAAAACGAGCACCGAAGGTTTCCCCGGTACTGACGGGTTTTCTAACCTCACTGGATGGCTTGAAACCAAGTTGACCAATGGCAAGAATAGTTTAGAGGTATTTCTCAACTCCGATGACTTTGCTTACCACCTAGCCAAATTAATATATAAAGATGAGACTCTCCCTGCCGCTCTCGATACTCTACCGGAAGCAAAGAGCCTTTCCTCTGTTACCTTTGAGGTGAAAGAACGAAATCTTATTAACAACGCTATAGAGAAATTAATGGTAACGGTGGTTATCCGATGGAAAGAAATAGTAAGAAGTGCAGGTGAGCAAGAGCGCCAATATTCTCTCATTACCTATATTACTAAATCTGGTTTAAGAGAGTTCATTAAATAATGGGCTAAATTCAAGAGGAGTTATAAAGTGGCTTTCAATTCTGATAATTCATTAGCTCAGGAGGAGCTAGATAAGCAAAAAAAATATTCTCACAGCCAGGGAATGACTTTGCTTGAGGTAGTCATAACCATTGCTATTATGGCTTTTCTTGCGGCCACACTATACCAGTTTTTTGGTTTTATGAACAAGGAAAGTCGGGCGCAGATATCCGACCAAGAGTTTGTTGATAGACTAAATCTCTTTTTCCACAATATTGCCAAAGATTTTAGAACAGCAGAAACAGTGGAGTTCGATAATGTATTAGGAGTATTAACAATAAACACAGTTGAGGGAGAGGAGAATACCTACACTTTTGAAACCTCGGGAGATGAGGTAAGAATATTTAAAAATGGAACGAAAATCGTTCAAGGACCAGTAACCAAAGACCCCAAAGACCCCAAAGACCCTGTTATTATTACTTGTGAAGATAATGGTTCTTATTATACGCGACTCTACCTATCTTTTAGCACTTCCGTTGGTAACTATGACTTATCGGTAGTGAGGCGAAACCCTCCTGCAGATAAAGAGGTAGATTAATGAATAATTTGAGGTGTTTTCTATGAATAGCGGTCAGCGTGATGCAGGTTCTTTGATGATTACCGTGATTGCGATGATTTTTATTGTATCTATTATTATTTTTGCCGGGTCAACCCTGGTTATCTCGGGGAGCAGAAATGTCCACAAAGTATCCGATATGAAACAAGCTCACTATATGGCAGAAGCAGGCATCGAAGATGCCTTGTCTAACCCTTTTGTTATCAGAGATGCTTTGCTCTACGGACACTCTAATGTTACCTCTACTTCTCTCTCTTCTTTCCAGTTTGAAACTAACAAGGTTGGTGAATATGAAGCTGAGGCTATAGGAGATTCGGGAAATAAAAAAATTACGATAACATCAACTGGACGGGTGAAAAATCAAAGCGGTACCACTCTTGCCGAGCGAACGATTGTCTGCCAGTTTGAATTAAAACCCGGCTCTTTCTATGATTTAGCGCTGGATACTGCTATTGCTACTGCGGGCAATTTAACTTCTGGAAAGGTGTATATAAAACTCGACAGTGGTGTAAACCCTAAAACTGACGCTGATGTGTATAGCGATGCAGCAATCACCAGTATAGCTGGCACCATACCTGGCTCGGTAATAGCTCAAGGGGAAGTAACAGTGAATAATAATGCCATAGTCACAAAAGATGTGATTGCAAAGGGGAAAATTACTATAAATAATGATGTTCAAGTGGGGGGGAAAGTTATCTCAGCAGGTAGTTATATAGATATTAATAATAAAGTCCAGATTGGAAGTGATACGGTTGCATACAGCACTGATAAGAACGGATATGCAGTATACCTGGGCAATAATTCTACTGTTCATAATATATATACCCCTAAGGGGGCGAGTCAGGTAAAAATCAACGGCTCGTACGACTCAATAAAGCCCATCTCTTCTCCATATCCCTCTCCTCCTACTCCTCCTGCAACTGATCCAACCTATCCAGTCCCTCGCAAGACTTTACCAGCCATAGACAATGAAATTAAAAGCTCGTGGATAGCTCGGGCACAAAGTGATAAGGTTACTTACAATGGTTTAACTGTAGGAAACAATGAGACCATTACCCTAGGCAATGCTTATATAACTGGAGACTTTACATTGGGAAACAATGCCCAGTTAAACATTAAAGAAGGGTCGGTCATTTACGTGACTGGTAATATATCAATCGCAAATAATGCCACAGTTACAGCCCTTGAGGCTGATGGTGACCCAAAAACTACGTTAATATCCTCCTTAATAACTAATAATACTTTTGATATCGAAAATAATTCTATTCCCACTTCTGTTTCTCTTGTAGCTCTCGGCACCGGAACATCTTATCTCAAAAACAATTCGGCAACTACAGGAGCTATTTTGGTTCCCAATGGAAGTTTAGAGATGAAAAATAATGCCGCAGTGCATGGCGGTATCTTTGCCAAGTCTATTCCCAATATTGGAAACAATGCAGAAGTTTATTTTAACCCCCTGCTCAACTTAGGTCTTCCACCCACTACTACCAGCTCAGAGGCTCTAACTTTGCTTGAGTGGAAGGAGGGAGCAGAAAAAGAATAGAGGGAAAAAGAGAGGTCGCCTTGCACCTTGCTCTGCGTGATGGGAGGCCATGGCGATGAGGGATGAGAGAGGAGGGAAGAGAAGATTTTTCCATTTTAACCCCCATTTTGATTCCCATCATCCTAATAATTTTTCAATAGAATAAGCCCAGATACCAGTTTATTATTCCCTCTCCCCAGAAAAAAGCAATTATTGCTCCTCCAGCCATAAAAGGAGCAAAAGGGATAGGGTCACGTCTCCCTTTTATCTTGAGAGCTATTAAAATTATACCTATTATTGCGCCTCCGGTAAAGGAGAACAAAAAGGAAAGGAGCGCTTTTTGCCACCCTAAGAAAAAGCCTAAAGTTCCGGCAAGCTTTACGTCTCCCCAGCCCTATCCCCTCTGCTCATTTTGTTACCACCACCCCTCCTAACTCATCGGGAATCCTTTTCTCTTGCAAATCTACTCAGGAGACAAGAAAGAGAAGGGTTAAAAAAGGAAGGGCTAAAAACCAGCTCTCTACTATAATCTTTCATCCTCTCCGCCTGAATAATGACCAGCCCCTCCTTCTTGATGAGCTCCGGGAGATGGTCAGAAACTATTTTTTCTTCCTTTATCGCTCTGCAAGGAGAAGATCTCACCCAACTTTTTAAATACCAGCAGACATCCCCTGCGAAGCCATCTGGAAAATAGGAAGGAAAAGAGAAAGAGCCAGCAATAAAACCGCTCCTCCGATTATCACTGTCAAAACTGGCTCGATTATGGTGGAAATACGGTCAACGAATATTTTGATCTCCTTGTCGTAAAGCTCAGTTACTTTACCCAGGGTGAGCTCTAAACTTCCGGTTTCTTCTCCCACTGCTACCATCTGAGCCACCAGGGGTGGGAAAAAGGAGTGTTCTGCTACGCCACGTGATAAATTACCTCCTCGCCGAATATCTTCAGCTATTTCTCGGATGATATCTCCCAGGTAATAATTACCCACTGAGCTTGCCGTAACTTCTAAGGCTTGCACCATAGGCATTCCACTGCGCAGAAGTCCAGACAACAACCAGCAAAATCGGGAAACTAAAAGCTGATGAAAGAGTTTTCCAAAAAGAGGAAGGTAAGGCTGCCGGCGGTCCCACCATTTTTTGCCCTGCTCGGAGTTAATATACAGGAAAAAAGCCAAAATTACTCCTCCCAGTGAACCATAAACCAATAGCCAATTCCGACCCAGAAAACTCATCAATCCCAACATAAACTTGGTAAGAGAAGGGAGTTCCATTTGAAAACCTTCAAACATAAGCACAAACTGGGGAAATACAAAATAAACCATAAACAAAGAAACGGCAATGATAGCTCCTATCAAAATTAAAGGATAATAAGTAGCGGACTGGATTTTATCTCGGAGGTCTTTTTCCCATTCCAAATAATCAGCTAACCGCTGCAAGCTCCAGTCTAAGTTTCCTCCTCCTTCTCCCGATTGCACCATACCCACAAATACCCGGTTGAACACCCGAGGATAATCAGCCAGAGCCTGGTAAAAAGAATAACCTCTGGCTACTTTCTGAGCCACTTCTCCAACTACTTGAGCTAGATATTTATTGGTAGATTGGTCGGCCATACTCCGTAGAGCTTGAAGGAGAGGGACTCCTGCTTCCAACAGGGTAGAAATTCCCCGGGCAAATACAGCTAAATCTTGAAGTTCTACCTTTTTACTTCCCCCTCCCAGGTGTATTTCTCGCTGAAGACTGCTTTTGGCGGATTTTTCTTCTTCTAAAGAGGTTATAAAAACTCCTCCTCGCCGGAGAATAGCCACTACTTCTTGTTCATTCTGAGCTTCTATTCTACCTTCCAATAATTTACCGGATTTATCTCGAGCTCGATATAGGTAAGCAGGCATTATATCTTACTCCTTGCTTGAGAAAATTCTCGGGGGTCAATAGAGCGAGATTGAGCTTCCTCCCAACTCACCTGACCACTACGATAGAGTTCTATTAAAGCTCTATCCATAGTAACCATCCCCTCTGCCAGAGAAGTTTGCATAATATTGTAAATCTGGTAGCTTTTCCCCTCCCGAATAAGGTTACGAATAGCGTTATTGGCTATCATAACTTCTATCGCTGGAAGTCTGCCTTTTCCATTTACCCGAGGTAGGAGTTGCTGTCTTATAATTCCTTGTATACATCCCGATTACTGAACCCGAGCCTGAGTTTGCTGATG
>JARRCQ010000120.1 GCA_029982105.1 Candidatus Atribacteria bacterium
AATAGTAAATCCAAAGCATTCCGAAAGTGGAAGTTGTTAGATTTGGTAGTTCCGGTTACCGTCAATTCTTTGTAGTGGATTAAATTACTGGGAAGAGCAACTTCTTTTACCTGAGGAGGTAAACCACCAAAGAAATTAATTCTTCCATAAACCCCGGCTACTTCTAAAGCTTCTTTTTGAGCATCAGGAGAAGGAGCAGCTACTATTACCACATCTGCTTCTTTTATCCTCTCTTTTACTTTTTCTTTACCCACTACTATGGTTTTAGCTCCTCTTTCTTGGGCTGCTTTTAGACGGTCTTCGCTTAAATCTGCCATCCAGACCTCTTTTGCTCCTTGCAATCGAGCTAATTCCAAAAACATCAACCCAATAGGACCTGCTCCATATATCAGGACTCGGTCTCGGAAACTTACCCGGAGGGGCAACAGCCCATGCACTACACAAGCTAAAGCTTCTACAAAAGCAATAGATGCCAAATCAGTTTCCTCGGGAAGAGGAAAAATATTTCCCTGAGACACTGCTTTTTGAGGAACTACCATAAACTCAGCAAACCCACCATTTTCCGTTATTCCCAGAGCTTTTCCTTCCGAGCAATGATGAGTAAGACCCTGAATACAGTAATAACACTTTCCACATCCGTAATTGGGAGCCACAGCTACTTTCATACCCGGAGTTAAATCTTCTACTCCTTTTCCTACTTCCTCAATTACTCCCACCACTTCATGCCCTAAAATACGCTTTTCTCCTTCCGGTATATCGGCATGCCCCCGCCGAGCAATGCGCAAGTCTGTACCACACAAAGCTACTGCTTTCACTCGTATTAGAACTTCTCCTTCTCCAACTCGGGGACGAGGAACTTCTACCACCTGTACATTTGGAGGATAGGAAAAAACTGCTGCTTTCAAGATTGATCACGTCCTTTTAATTTGTTTCAGCTAAAAAGCTCTTTATGAGAATCGAAAACTTTACCCATCTTTTCCAGAGTATCAAGATAAAAAGGGAAAAGATTATTATAAAAAACACTCCATTCCTCTTGGGGGAAATGGGTTTTAACTTTTTGTACTGAATGGATAGACTTTTCCTGGAGGTCAGAAAACAACCCTATTCCAAAACCAGCAAGTAGTGCTGCTCCCCAGATAGCGAACTCTTCTCTATCTAACTCTACATAAGATATATTCAGAATGCTGGATTTGATCCTATTCCAGAAAGATGACTTAGCTCCTCCACCTATTACTCGGACTTCTCGAAAGTTTATCTCTGGCAAAAGCTTTCTAATTATAGAAAGGTAATAAGCATATTCAAAAGCTACTCCTTCTAATATGGCTCTAAACAGATGCTCTCTCCGGTGGTCCCAGCTAAAACCAGCAAACACTCCCCGAAAATAGGGCTCACCAGGACAATTTCTACCTCGAAGGTGAGGCAGAAAAACTAAAGAGGAAGGAAAGGAAGCAATTTTCTCTACCTCATCATCAATCAACTGAAAAGCGTGGGGTAAATTTGCCCATTCCCGGAAAAATTCATCTTTAGCCCATTCTAAGTCTAATCCTCCCCCATTTATGTAGGCCATAGGATAATAATATCCTTCTAACACTGCTCGAGGGAAAAGAATAGTTTTATGCTCCAAATCAGGAACAAACTTATCTACCGAGAGACTAAAACAAGAAGCAGTACCAGCCACGTCAAAAGCTGTGCCTTTTTCTACCACTCCAGCACCTAAATTATTAGCTGCTTGGTCTCCACAGCCAGCAACCACAGGAGTACCGGCGAGAATTCCCATCTTCTCTGCCCACTCTTTTTTAATTTTCCCCACCACTTGCCAGGGTTTAACTATCAGAGGAAACTTGCTTTCTTCCACCCCAAAAATTTCCATTAATTCTCTATCCCAAGAGCCTTCTTCCAAATTAGAAAAACAGGAAAAATGAAGATAGGTATAGTCTATAAAAGTTTCCTCACCCTGGAGACCAGAAAGTTTCTGGCTAACCCAGCAAGAAGGAACAGTAAATTTGTTAATTTTTTGATAAACTTCGGGCTGTTCTTTCTTCCACCACAAAATCTTAGGACCATGATTGATGCTGGGTGCCATGCCTGACCGTTTAATGATTAGTTCTTCAGCTTTATTTCTCATTAGCTCGGTATAGAGAGCGCATCTTACATCTAACCAGGAATCATAAGGGGTAGCTGCTTCTCCGTTTTCTCCCACTCCCATAATTCCTGCCATTTGACCATCAAGAGCAATAGCGAGAATCTGTGAGGGAGAAACCCCACTTCTTTCTACTACTTCTTTCACAGTTTCCACTACTGAGTTCAACATCTCATAGGGGTCTTGAATTACACTTCCATCTTTGCCATATATCAAATTGGATTTTTGCCGAGCAATAGCTTCCAATTTTCCTTCTTCATCGAAGAGACCGGTTTTAGTAGCCGTAGTTCCCAAATCGCTACCGATGAGATAAGGCAAACCTACCACTCTCCTTCCCAGAGGACTGGGTTTTGTTGGCTTAAAGATTTATGAGCTAATTCCACCACCCTTACTACTCTTTTACCATCAATAATAGAAGGAGATGGATTTTGATTTTCTAACACAGAACGGATAAAAGATTTCAACTCTTCTAAGTATCCTTCTCGAAAGCGATCTCGCCAACTGGACTGGTTATCACGCCAGGATTTTTTATCTGGAGTATAAAGAACTGGACCTCCTGCCTCTACTTCTCCTACTTTTATCATTCCTTCTGTTCCCAGAATTTCCATCCGAGCATCATAGGCATAACCTACTGGACATCCTCCGTCCACTACTCCCAGGGGACCGTCGGTAAAATTGAGAGTTAAAAGATAGTGGTCATAAAAATCAGGAAATTTTTCTCTTATATCTTTTCCTTTGAAATTTTTAGCCTCTAAATAAAGGTGATGAGGTTTACGTCCAGCGAACCACAAAACTGAATCTATATCATGAGCAGAAACTTCAGCTAACATCCCTCCACTTTTTTCTCTATCGAAAATCCAGGGAGCAGGAAGGCCAGGACCTCGGCCAGTAGATTTAATGAGCACTAAATCTCCGATTTTCCCTTCTTTCACCATTTCCCAGGCTTTCTTTATCCCTGGGTCATAGCGGCGCATAAAACCAATCTGGAACTTTATACCTGCTTTTTCCACTGCCTCTTGAATTTTTTGCACTTCCTCTGAATTTTGAGCCAGAGGCTTTTCACAGAAAACGTGCTTTTTAGCTTTTGCCGCTTTTTCTATTATCTCTCGGTGAGTAAAAGTTAAAGAAGCAATACAAACCGCATCAAAATCTTCCCTTTCTAAGGCTTCATCTAAGGTAGAGTAAAAAGACTTAACCCCCAAGTTTTTGCTTGCCTCTTCCGCCCTCTTTAAATCTACATCCACTACCGCTTTTAGTTCTCCTTCGGGAATATAGTGAACTAAATTCTGGGCATGAACCATTCCTGCTCTTCCTGCTCCTACCAAAACAAAACGAAGTTTATCCAACTGTTAATCACTCCTTCCTGAGTTGTTTAATTACCGCGTTTATTCTTCTTTACCTTTTAATAATTCTATTTTCTCCTAAAAATTAAAGTAAAAATAACTATGCTTTCATCAATCGTCTTCTCCATTGATCAAAAGCTACTACCCCAATGATTAATAAACCATTTATTACTCTCTGCCAGAAAGGTTGCACATTCAACAAATTTAACCCATTAGCTAAGACCCCCATAAGTATTGCCCCAATCAAAGTCCCCAGAACCGATCCTCTTCCTCCAAAAAGATTAGTTCCCCCAATAACTACTGCTGCTATGGTTTGTAACTCCATCCCTTCGGCCATCAAAGCATTAGCTGAATTCATTCGTCCCACCAAAACTAATCCTCCTAATCCACAATAAAGGCCAGAGAGAGCATAAACCATAATTTTTACTTTATCCACGTTAATCCCCGATGTTCGAGCTGCTTCTCGATTCCCCCCTACTGCATATAGAGATCTACCAAAAGTAGTGCGGGTAAGTATAAACCAGGTAATAATTACTACTCCAACAGCTATTATCATAGATACTGGAAACCAACCTACACTGCCGCTACCCATCCAAATCAGGCCAGGTGGAAGATAACCAGTTAAAGACGTAGCAGTAAGATAAGAAGGAACAGGAAGTCCATCGGTAATCAAAAGAGCTATTCCTCTAACCGCACCCAGCATTCCCAAAGTAGCAATAAAGTCGGGAACTTTACCTTTAGCAATTACCGCCCCACTACACCAACCTGCTAAACCGGCAACCAAAACTCCCAATAAAGCTCCAGCAAATAAACTCCATCCCCAATAACACATCGCTACCGCAGCCAAAGACCCTCCTAAGGCTAAAAGTGAACCCACTGAAAGATCGATCCCGGATGAAATGATTACCATAGTTTGAGCCGAAGCTAAAATAATTACCACCGAAACTTGGCGGAAAATATTAAGCCAATTACTTAGGGTAAAAAAGTGAGGAGACAAAAGAGCAAAAGCTACACTTAATCCGATTAGACCAACTAAAGAACCTCCTCGAAGAAAAATATCTTTTAACAAAGAAGAAAATTTAAAAGTAAGACCATCTTTATCATTCTCTATCAAAATACCCTTAACTCCCATTGCTTTACTCCTTTCGCTTTATCCCGCTAGCTAAGGCTAAAAGGTCAGATTTGGTGGTCTCTTGAGGATTATCAACAATCTTGACCATTTTACCATTTCTCATAACCAAAATTCGATCACCCATTTCCAAGGCTTCCAAGGGTTCTGAAGTAATGAAAAGTACAGTAAGACCTGTGTGAGCCAAGTTTTTAACCAAACTCCTAATTTCAAATTTAGCTCCCACATCTATCCCCCGAGTAGGTTCATCCATTATTAATACTCTAGGGTTACCAACCAACCAGCGAGCTAAAAGAACCTTTTGCTGATTTCCTCCACTTAAGTACAATACCTCTCGAAAGATATTTGGTGTTTTGATTTGCAATTCTTCGATCATTTTAGAAGCAGTGGTATATTCCCATTCCAAGTTCAGAATTCCTCTCCGAGACATTTTTTGAAAAGTGGCTAAAGTAATATTGGCAAAAACTGGAAGTTCGTACACTAAACCATCTCTTCTATCTTCTGGAATATAACCTATTCCGGATTCAATAGCTTCGACAGGTGAGGGAAAGGAAGTTTTTTTATTTTCTAGAAGTATCTCTCCCTTGCTTTTGCATAAACCAAACAGGGCTCGAGCTAAAGTAGTTCTTCCTGACCCCATTAATCCAAAAATAGCCAAGATTTCTCCTCGATAAATGTCTAATTCAATATTTTCAACATACTCATCAATGGAGAAATTTCTGAGGGATAGGATAACTTCATGTTCTGTTTTTCCCCCAGGTATCTGAGACTCACTCCCCCCAAAACGCTTCCCAGTCATATAAAAAATGACATCTTCTTCAGAGATGTTTTGTTTAGGCACAGTAATTACCTTCTTACCATCTCTCAAAATGGTAATCCGGTCAGCTAATTGTAAAGCCTCTCCAATTTTATGGGATATAAAAATAATAGCCTTGTTTTCTTTTTTTATTTCCCCCAGCAATCCAAAAAGTCTTTTTGCTTCTTCCTCGCTCAGAGCTGAGGTTGGTTCATCTAAAAGGAGAACTTTAGTGGTAGGTCGAAAAGAGGCTTTCAAAATCTCTATTAATTGTTGCTCGGCAACACTTAATTTTTCTACCAAAGTTTGGGGGTTTTCTTTTATATTAAACCTCTGCAGCAGAG
>JARRCQ010000121.1 GCA_029982105.1 Candidatus Atribacteria bacterium
TAGATTTTTCCTTTTATGGAAAGAAAATGCTCAATTGGAAGAAGATGAAGATCAAGAAGTTGCAGTGCCTGAAGAAATCGCTGAAAAAGGAAAAACCTGGAAATTATGTGTAAAATGTGGAGCTATAGGGAATAATGAACCTACTTGTACCTGTGACCATGAAGGCAATACCATTCAGACTTTAGTTGAAATTGCTCCTAAAGATGGTATTCTTAACAAATGCTATTTATGCGGGCTGCGATCTGCCAATATCGTCCGAGAATTTGTTTTCCAGAAGGATGCTCCTACTGCAGTTTTAGCTACAGCTCTATATCAAAGCCTGGAAAAGGAGAGTGTAAGGGAGAAAAAGATACTTACTTTTTCAGATAACAGACAGGATGCTGCATTCTTTGCCCCCTATTTAGAATTTACATATAAAAGGATTCTATTTCGGCGATTGATAATGGATGCTTTGTCACAAAATAACCTGTTACAGGACTATAGACTTAATTCTTTATGCGAGGACGTCTTAAAACTTGCTGAGGAAAATAATATATTTGACTCGAGTATGGATATCAAAGAAAAGAAAAAAGAGGTTTGGCAGTGGATTCTTCAAGATTTTTGTGGTATTTGGGATAGAAGAAATTCTCTGGAGGGAGTTGGATTAGCATCATTTATACCTGTTATTCCTCAGGGTTGGAAACCTATTAAAGAGTTACAAGAAACTCCCTGGAATCTTAGCGAGGAGGAGGCAATATGCGTATATCAGACATTGCTTAATACCTTGCGTTATAATATGGCTATCACTTTTCCCGATGGTGGTCCAGGTCCTCAAGATGAATTCTTTGCTCCAAAAAACAGAGAGTATAAATTTAGAGGTGAGGGTTCTGATTTTAAAAAAGGCATATATTCTTTTATTCCTGCTCCGGGAAAATTGAACGCAAGGTTAGAGTATCTAAAAAAGATGCACAAACGAATCACAGGAAATAACGATGAAGATGATGAATCTAGGAAATTATTAGGAAAAATATGGGAGAACCTCAGAAGCAACTGGATAGAAAAGGGCATCCACCCGTCTAGCAATTCCATCCAAGGTGTACTTTATCAGCTTGATTATAGATATTGGAGAATTATTCAGGAAAATAACAGTTCTCCCTGGTTTATTTGTGATAGATGTGGAGCGATTATACCGGCAAGTGTCCGAGGGGTTTGTCCTACTTTCAATTGTAATGGAAAACTTGAACCAGTGAATTCATTAATGAAAGAAGAAATTATAAATAATCATTATCGGTATCTTTATTCCAATCTCTCTCCTACAAAAATGACATCTCAGGAACATACAGCTCAACTCACTACAGATTATGCATCAACAATCCAACAGCAATTTATAAAGGGAGAAGTAAATATCCTGAGCTGCTCAACAACATTTGAGTTGGGAGTGGACCTGGGGGAGTTGGAAGCGATATTTTTACGTAATGTTCCACCTGAACCTTCAAATTATATTCAACGGGCAGGAAGAGCGGGGCGAAGACTCGGTACTGTGGGTTTCATTTTAACCTTTGCTCAACTTCGGTCTCACGACCTTACCTACTTTAAAGAACCTGAAAAAATGGTGGAAGGAAGAATAAAGCCACCTGTAGTTGAAATAGTCAATGAAAAAATTGTTTCTCGTCACCTATATTCTATTGTTTTAGCCAATTTCTTTAGACAGTTTCCTGATTACTTCGGAAATGTGGAGTCTTTCTTTAAGCTTGAAATTGACGGTATTTCTGGCACTGAGAAGTTGAAAGAATATCTGGAGACCAAACCAGAATCTATTTTGCTGTCGTTAAAAAGGGTTATTCCTAAAGATATGCATAATCTATTCAACATAGAAAACTGGAGTTGGGTAGATAATCTCACTGGTGATATGGGTTCCCTTACCTTTGCTGATGAAAAAATAAGGGATGAATATATGGAACTGGAGGAATATTATATAAACAAAGGTGAAGAATTAAAGCAAATCATTAGTTCAGGCGGAAATAAAATGAAAGAAAAAATGCTGATTGGTAACCGTAATTGGGCTAAAGATAGAATGGAAACTATTCAGAAAAAACAGCTCATAGATTTTCTGGCATCACATACTGTTATCCCTAAGTACGGTTTTCCCGTTGACGTTGTAGAACTCACCACTCTATCACACATCCCTGCATCTAAAAATATACAATTAGAAAGAGATTTACGCATAGCGATTTCAGAATTTGCACCAAGCAATCAGGTAGTTGCAAATGGATATATTTGGGAAAGTGCTGGTTTAAGAGTGGTAAAAAATAGAACCTGGCCAATTTATTGGTATGCTACTTGTCCTGAATGCAAAAGGTTTTACATTCAGGGAGGAATGATTAATGATAAACCACCTTCTATGGTATGTGAGGCTCATGGAGAAATTCCAGACAGGGAAGCACATAAATTTATCACACCTGTATTTGGTTTTGTAACTTCTAAAGACTACGAACCCCAAAAGCCAAGTGAATCGCGCCCCAAGCGTGAATTTACAACAAGGCCGTATTTCTTTGGTTACGAAAAGCCTGAAGAGAAACAATTCTCTATTGGTAGGTTCAAAATTGAATGTAGGTATTCTTCAGATGGTGAGTTAGCAGTCGTCTGCAAAGGGAGAAAGGGCAAAGGATTCTGGGTTTGTTTTACATGTGGAGCTGCTTTTTCAGAAAGACAAGGAGGAAAACATAAAACACCCTACGGGATAGACTGTTCATCACCGCTGAAAGGGCCATTGCATCTTGGACATACGTTTAAAACGGATGTGCTTTCTATATCTTTTGTGGAACCAAAAATAGATTCCGGGGATTATAGCTTTTATCCTTCCTTGCTCTATGCCATCCTTGAAGGAACAAGCCAAGCCCTTGGAATAAGAAGAGAAGATTTAGATGGTTGCCTTTATCCCTCTGAAGAGGGGGCAAAGCTTATTTTGTTTGATAATGTTCCGGGTGGAGCTGGACATGTGAAACGCTTGATGGATAAAGAAAACTTTAATGATGTTCTTGATAGTGCTTTAGCTCGAGTAAAGAATTGTTCTTGTGGTCTTGAAACCAGTTGTTACGGTTGCCTTAGAAATTATCAGAACCAATTCTGTCATGAACATCTGAAAAGGGGAATTGTTTTAGAATTTTTAAAAAGTAACTTAGAGGAAGAAAAATGAAAGAAGCATCAGAAACATTGTCAAACAAAAATACTCCTTATTACCGCACTCCCCTCAATTCCCTGTTGTTTCCCGGCTTTCTTGTTTGCCTTTTGTTAGTGCCGTAGGCTGCCTGCTCCTCGCGATGACAGGAGAGGGGGGAAAGATTGCTTCAGAGCTTCCTCCTCGCAAGACAAGGGGGGGTATTTTCCCCCTTATTGTTCTTTTTGTTTTGCGGTTGACTATAATACGTTTTGCGGAATACTATAAATTACCCTTTCTTTTTTTAAAAACTTTTGCTAAACTATTGCAAAGCAATGAAAAAGAAAAAACTAAAACTCATATTTTTTTTAATAGTAGCCCTTTTTCTTTTCTCTATTTCGGCACAGGCGCAAAATGTTGTAACCTGGAAAGATTTCTCTCAAGAATTAACCCGTCTCCTTCAACTCCCCTCAGGGAGGATTCCCGACTTTGGAGAAGGAGAAAAACCCATATCTCGTCTTGAAGCAGCAAAAATGGTGATTCAAGCTATTTCCTACCAGGATGTGCTTTCCTTTGTAGATACCACAAACGCTTCCTTTCCTGATTTATCCAAGCTCTCCCCGGAAGACCAAAGGTGGATGATTATCGCTTCCACGTTAGATCCTCCTCTTTTTCGAGGAGACAGCAGAGGAAACTTAAGACCTAAAGACCTTCTCACTCAAGAAGAGTTTTCTCGTTTAAAAGAAAGTATATCTCGTTATGCTCAGGGAGAGGTAAAATGGCAAAGAGAAAAAGTTATTAATCAATATCTTACTCTTTTAGTAAAGAAAGAAGGGTTTTCTCCCTCTCCCTCTCCATCTCCCTCTCCCAGCATAGAAACTCCAGGGACCAAAGGGGAGGTAATGCTTCAGGTGGGAGCATTTCAAGATCAGGAAAGAGCAGAGAGGACATCTACTTGGCTTAAAGAACTGGGATATCCGGCTCAAGTCAAAAAAGAAGGAGACCTGTTCAAAGTAAGAGTAGGCCCTTACCCCAAGGAAGAAGCTTCCCAAGTTAGCGCTCGCTTGCAGAAGCAAGGTTTTGTATCTTATCAAGTGACGGTAGAGGCTACTCAGGCTATTACTTCTGCTACTCCTTCTGCACCTGTGGGACCATTTTTTAGCCTGGGATTACTGTTTGACCCCCATTCTCCTCTCCGACTGGAAATAGCTTTAGCTCAAGATAAAGTTTTAGAAAGAGAAAAAACCAGTGAAATTGCTCAAAGGAAAGGGGCGATTTTTGCTGTAAATGCAGGATTTTTTGCCCAAGATGGCAACCCTTTAGGAACTCTAATGATAGATGGGAAAATTCTTAGTGAGCCTCAGGAAGGGTGGTACAGTGTGGGTATTACCGCAGATAATCAGCTGCTGTTTGGAGAATTAAAATTTGAGGCTCAAGCCCTGGTGGAAAACGGTGCTAATTATTCTATTACTGGGATAAACCGCCGTAATAATGGGAAAGAATTGATTTTTTATGATAATTTTTTAGGAGAGAAAACCATTCAGCAAGAAGGGGTAGAAAGCATTATAGTTAAGGGAAAAGTTATAGAAACTAAAAAGAGTCAAGGAGGAACAACTATTCCTGCCGATGGATTTATTTTGCAAGGAAGAGGAGAAGCCAGTCAATGGATGTTACAAAATCTTATCCCTGGCTCTGCGGTTAAAGTTAAAATGTCGATATACCCCAAAGATAAAGAGTGGGAAAAGTGGAAAGAGGTAAAATACATCTTGAGTTCTGGTCCTCTACTGTTTAAAGATGGACAGCCAGGACCATTCGGTAACTTCAATGAAAAGATAGTAACTGAAAAGCATCCTCGCACCGTCATTGCTCAAACTGAAGAGGGAAAAATTCTCTTTTTAGTGGTGGACGGAAGAAATCCTACCCATAGTGTAGGATTAAGTATCCCTGAGTTAGTAGAAGAATTAAAAAATTATCGGGTGGTAAATGCTCTTAACTTGGACGGGGGAGGTTCTACCACTTTTTATCTTCAAGGTCAAATTCTCAACCGACCTTCTGATCCTTTGGGGGAAAGGAAAATTTCCACCGCTTTTATAATTCGTTGACCATATAGCCAACCCTCCAGACAAGCAAAAACTCAAAAGACAGCCTACGGCGTCAACATTAAAGACAAATTAGATAGAAAAGACTATGAGGGGGTCTACCCCCCTCATAACCCCCAAAAAAGATAAAGAAAAAACAAAAACTTAAAAAGCAAATAAAGAAATGCTACTGGTGGGAAAGACAGCCTACGGCGTAAGCAAAAAGCAAATTAGATTAAAAAGAATTCTGACAACCACGCTGGAGAACAGCACTCCAGCGTGCCTACGGCGTAATATTTAGAAGATTGGAAAGATAAAGACAACGGAGGAAGGTTTTTCCTTCCTCCGTATAAGGGGGAAAGAATTCCCCCTTATAAATCCGACTATAGGGAGAAACCCCCCAGCCTACGGCGTAAGACTTAAAGG
>JARRCQ010000122.1 GCA_029982105.1 Candidatus Atribacteria bacterium
TACCAATAGCATATTTTTTCCTCCCTACTTAATAACGATATCTAAGCCTCTACATCCAAATCCATATTTTCTTCGCTTTCAGCTTCAGAAATTGTAATTTTGCCGTTCTTTATAAGGTCTCTTATTCTTAAAGAGGTGGTTATTAAAAGAAGGGCGCTTCCCACTGGTACGCTGAGAGTAGCCCACATATAACTAAACCCGGGAATACCCTGAAAAGCCCGAAATCTGGTGTGGTAACAAAGGGGGATGCCATATCCAATCAAAAGCAACAAGAATCCAAAAATGAGGAAGTGGTTAAATAAAGTGATATAATACCGAACTTTTTCTGGCAACTTGTTGACAAGAACTTCCACGCTCACGTGCCTATTTTTCCTCCAGGCAGCATCAGCACTGAAAAAGACCGCCCAGGCAAAAAGAAAAGTAGACATTTCCATTCCCCACTGAATGGGGTAACCAATGGTCCTTCCAAACCCCGCAGCAAAAACCACTACCATAATCGCAACCAGAAGAACCCCCGCCGCGATTTCTTCTCCCCTACAGAGGAGGTTGTAGATTTTTCGGATGGTCATTTTTTGACACCCCGCATTAAATATTTTTATTACCCTATTTATAAAGTCCATTTGTGGTTTATTACCCCCAAGCTAACCTGGCTTGGGGGTAATATTAATCTAATCTTTAACAACCTATTTTCCGATTTCCTGGTAAACTTTCTCTCTAGCTTCACTTATACCCAAAACTTCATAAGCCGTTTCTCCAGCTTTCCTGAATGCTTCCAGATTAACATCTTCAATTATAGTTACGCCTTTTTCTCGAATTATTTCTTTGTTTTTCTCGGTATTTTCCTCGATTAAGTAAGAAGTTTCCAGACCTGCTCGGTCGCATTCCTCCACCAAAATTTTCTGGTACTCTTCGGGAAGACTGTAGAACCATTTGCTACTTACTACTTCAAAGTTTACCAGCAAGAAATGACGGGTTTCGCTGATATAGTTGAGAACTTCATAAAGATTGCCTGAAGTAACATTATCATATACTAATTCTGCTCCATCTATTGCCCCCTGTTGTAGAGCAGTATATATCTCATCAAAGTTCAAAGCAGTAGGAGTGGCTCCTAATGCCCGAACAGATTCCTGCCAGATGGGAGCTGGTGGAGTCCGGATACGTAAACCTTTTAGGTCTTCTGGGTCTCTGACTGGTTTGTCTTTGGTCATAAAGTGCCTGTAGCCTTGTACCCAATTAAAGGATAGTACTTTAAGACCGTATTCTTTGTCCAGTATATCTATCCATTCTTGAATTGAAGGAGATTCATTAAGTTTTTGGACCTCTTCAATACTTTCTACAAAATAAGGACCATTTATTACCGCAATTTCAGGTACGTAGTTACCGAGGCGAGCAGCATCGGTATTTTGTCCCACTGGAACACCTTGACGGATCTGCTCTATGATATCTTCTTCAACTCCCAATTGAGCACTGTGAAAAACCTCAATTTTCAAACCCCCATTAGTTCTCTCATATACCCGCTCAGCCCATTTTTGAAACCCTTCATGATAGGGGTGACCGGGAGCCAACACGTGATTAAACCTCAAAACATATTGTTCCTGAGCTAAGGCAACCGAAGCCCAGAATCCCACTACTATTGCTAACACAACGATAATTCCAGTTAGTTTTTTTAGCATCTTAATAAACCTCCCTTTTTATATTGGTATTGGTGCTAAATAACAAAAAACCTCCTAATTAAAGCCTGAGAATTACTCACCCACTTATAATTTCTTTAATCACCTCCTTTAATACGTGAAAATTGCTATTTGGGCAAAATAGTAATTTTCACGTATTAAAAACCAAAGAGACCATTAAATTGTGGTATATAATACCTGATATATCACATACCACAATTTAATTTTATCAAACCTGGCAAAAAATTCAATATCTAAGTTATAAACATTGTTTTATGCTTGATAAATATTTTTTTACCCAATTTAATAGAATAAATATCCTCTTAAAGAGGAAGTTCCACTACTTTACCCTCAAAGGTAGACCTCCGTGCTGCCTCAATCAGTTCCACCGCTTTTCTTCCTTCTCGACCATCTACGGGAGGGTTCTTGCCTTCTCTCAGAGCCTTAACAAAATCTCGAAGCATCCTTACAAAAGGCTGAATATCTACAGCAGCAGGGTCGCTGGCTCCAGATAAACCACTCTGTCCTCTTTCTATAACTGGTATTTCTTTAGAAAGAGTGTCAAGGTAAACTATTTTACCTCCTTCAACGATGGCACTTCCTTGCTCAAAATGGAGCTCCAGTCTCTCTGGAAAACCAGGATACGTAGCTGTGCTAGCCTCAATACTACCCAGAGCTCCATTGTTAAACTGAATAGAGACCACTGCCACATCTTCAACTTCTATCCCCGTATGAGCCAGGGTATTCATAAAACCACATACTTTCTTAGGTTCACCTAAAAACCAAAGTAAAAGATCTATGCTATGTGAAGCCTGAGTGGCAAGTGCCCCCCCACCGGAAGTCTCGACACGTCCTCTCCAAGAGCGAGCATCATAATACTCCTGCGGACGATACCATTTGACATAAGCACTCCCCATTATTGCTCTACCCAGAACTCCTCTTTCTTTATATTCTTTAAGTGTAAGAGAAGCATCGTCATAGCGATGTTGAAAAACAGCACCCAGGATAACCCCTGCTTCCTCACAAGTTCGGATTAATTCATCAGTACGTCGTAAGTTACTTTCCAGAGGCTTTTCCACTAAAAGATGTTTACCTCGAGGAGCAACTTCTTTCACTACCTCGAGGTGGTTACCTGTAGGGGTAGTTACAATAAAAGCTTGGATATCTTCCCTCTTCAAAGCCTCATCAAGAGAAAGAGCTTCTACTCCAAAGTTTTTAGCCAGTTCGGTAGCTTTTTCAATGTTTCTACCTACTATGGCTATTAGTTTTGCCTCATCAAGCTGAATAAGAGCTTGAGCGTGAAGTTTTGCAGCAAGCCCATAACCAACAATTGCAAATCCTATTTGCTTGTGGCTCATAGTTCGTCCTCCTAAAGCAAAAGTAGATCTGGTCGCTCAAAATGAAAATCTCCCACTTCCAGGGTAAAAACCGGAAAACGCACCGGGTAAGTTATAAATAGCGGACCATAAGATGTAGAGATAAAGCCATCTTCGGACTTAGTGCCAGCTATAGACGGGTTCCAGCAAAAAGCCTGGTTTTCGAGAATATTTTCCTGGCACTCAAAATCTACCCGGTAATCTCGAGGCAAGTACCCCATTGCTCCTCCTTGATGATGGTGTTTCCATTCCTCAGGGTATCCCAGTTCCTTATAGAGTTCCACTGCTCTTTGAAGGGGAAGCACAGCTTTATTACCAGGCCTCGAGAGAGCAATCATCTCGCATTCGATAAGTACATTATCACGATATTGTTTCAATAATTCTGGCGAAGGTGTTCCAAAATAAACCATGCGGGTCGCTGTGGTTACTAAACCAGCATATCTGGCCATGACACTTGCTAATAGTAATTTTCTAACCGGATTCCGAAAAGCTACCGGGTGGCGAAACCGATAAGCACGTTCATCAGCAGCTACCTGGAGTCCAATAGGTTCAATCCTTTTATTCCAGAGTCTGAGAGCAATTTCTGCAGCTACCTCCGATTCAAGCATACCAGGATGCAAACTACACAGTACCTCTTCGAGTGCCCAGGAAACTTCCTTACCTAACCAGAGATAACGTTCCCTTTCTGTTTCCAGAAGCTGATAGCGACAACGATTGATTTCTCCTGATAAATCTTGCGTTCCTGGAAAAGCAATATCGCAACCAATACCACCTTCTCCACAGATTTCTCGTACAATTTCCATTTCATTTCCCTCATACCAGGGATACTCCACAAGCTCAAACCCTTTTGTTACTACTTTCTCTTCCTCCCTCATCCGAGGGGCTTCGATGTTGCTGACTATAACATAGCTTCCGTTGTTAGTAACCAAGATGCTGCTCACCCCAGTGTCTTGAGCCATACAAAGGACATTGGTTCCACCAGCGGTCAACCAGCTGAAATTTACATGTCTTTTTAAAAGTAACGCCTTCAGCTCTTTTTCTCCCATAAGTTTGCGAAGACGGACTAACTTTTCTTGAATCTCCTGCTTTACGGAAGAATCCAGATTGTTTTTCTCTAACATAGTCTCCACCTCTTTCTAATCTTTTTTCCGAAAGGCAAAGAAAAGCGACACTCCTGCCAGAATTAAAAAACAAAGCGAAATAGGACGGACAAAGAGTATTGACCAGTCACCTCTCGAAATCAAAAGGCTCCGACCTAATTCTCCTTCAGCAATAGGGCCAAGAATCATACTGATAAGCAATGGAGCCACTGGAAAATCAAACTTCTCCATAAAATAGCCTATCACTCCAAATACCAGAGCGACCGTGATTCCAAAAGCGCTTGAACTATCTGCATAAGCCCCAACTACACATAAAAGAAGTACTAAAGGAGAAAGAATCTTTTTGGGAATGGCGAGTATCTTTGGAGAAAATCGTGCTCCAAACAATCCCAACGCTAGAATAGAAAAAGCAATCACAAACATGGATGCAAAAAGCCTGTTAACTACTTCGGGTTGTTCCCGGAAGAGCATAGGTCCGGGATTCACTCCAAAAAGAATTAGAATTCCCAGCATTACCGCGGTGACAATATCTCCAGGAATACCCAGAGTTAAAAGGGGAATAAGTGCTCCTCCAGTTGTAGCATTATTAGCTGATTCTGGAACAGCAACTCCCTCTAATACTCCACTACCAAACTCTTCTCCTCTCCTGGATAGTTTGCGGTACTGACCATACGCTAAAAAAGTGGCTATTGAACCACCAATGCCAGGAATTGCACCAATTAGTGTACCCAGTGTTGATCCAAATAGAGAAGCCCCTAAAATTCTTTTTAGCTCTTCCCGAGAAGGCCAAATTCGTCCTATCTTACTAGACACCTGATAAGCCACTCCTGCTTTCTCTATATCTCTCAACACTTGAGAAACTGCAAAAAGGCCGATCATCACCGGCAAAAGTGGCAAACCTCCCTCAAGAGCATAAGAACCGAAAGTAAACCGGGAATAACCCGATATGGGATCCATTCCCATAGTACCCAGAAAAAGCCCCAGTAGAGCAGAGATTAAGCCTTTAATGACATCTCTTCCAGTTACACTAGCAATAACAGTGAGGCCAAAAACCACCAAGGAAAAAAATTCTGGTGGGCCAAACTTGAGCGCTACCCTGGCAATTTGCGGAGCAATCAAGAAAAGAGCTATTGCACTGAGCAGGCTCCCTACAAAAGAAGCAATAGCTGAAGTTGAGAGAGCAAGACCTGCTTCTCCTCTTTGGGCCATAGGATAACCGTCAAGAGCCGTAGCAGCAGCAGAAGGAGTTCCGGGTGTACGAATCAAAATTGCAGGTATGGAACCAGCGAACATAGTTCCTCCATATATCCCGAGCATAACCATTATTGCTTCCGCAGCTGGAATATGATAAACAAGAGGCAGAACGAGAACAATACCAGTTGAAGCTGAAAGTCCGGGCAAAGCACCAACTACAAAACCGAAAACTACTCCCCCAAAAATATACAAGAGAGTCTGAGGATTGAGAATCTGGCTCAATCCTTCTAAAAGGCTTATCTGAATGATATCCATTTTCTACCTCCAGAA
>JARRCQ010000123.1 GCA_029982105.1 Candidatus Atribacteria bacterium
AAATATAGCCAGAGAGATTATAGAACAGAGAATAATGGGATACATAACGTATCCACCTTTAGCTATTAAGGAAAAAATTTGCATAATTAGAGAACCTCCTTAACCCAAGAAACCATACCTCTATGTTATTCTACTTTACCTCTTTCAGTTCCTCCCCATCAACCAAATCTTCCGGTAAGGTAATCTTCGGTTTCTTTCTTCTGAGGTTTGGTAAAAATTTGATTAGTAGGACCAAACTCTATAAGTCTTCCCAACAGGAGAAAAGCGGTGTAGTCGGAAGAACGAGCTGCTTCTTGCATATTATGAGTTACCAAAACAATGGTATATTTTTCAATTAAACTTCGAATTAATTCCTCTACTCGAGCGGTAGCAATAGGGTCAAGCGCCGAAGCTGGTTCATCCATAAGTAGGATTTCTGGCTCTACAGCTATAGCTCGAGCAATACAAAGCCGCTGTTGTTGACCTCCAGAAAGGTCAAAAGCTGAAGAGTACAGTCTATCTTTTACCTCATCCCACAAAGCTGCCGCCTGCAGGCTTTTTATCACTTGTTCCTCGATGGCTTTTTTATTCCTCCATCCTTGAATCCGTAAGCCATAAGCCACATTTTCAAAAATACTCTTAGGAAATGGATTAGGCATTTGAAAAACCATACCGATACGTCTTCTCACTATTACCGGATCTACGCCTTCGGCATAGACATTCTTTCCATCAAAAATAATTTCTCCTTCTACTTTCATACCCTCAAAAAAATCATTCATCCTGTTAATACTCCGCAACAAAGTAGATTTACCACAACCTGAAGGACCAATAATCGCTGTAACTTTGTTCGCCGGAATGTTCAAACTGATTTGATGAAGCACTTGTTTTTCTCCAAAAAACACGTTTAAATCTTTGATTTGCAGTTTAATTTCTTCCATTTTTCACCACTTTCTAGTCCGCCTGGATTTTCCTCGTAGATAAATGGCGATAAAATCAACAGCTATGACCAGTAAAATCAAAACTACTGCTGTTCCATAAGCAAGGGGCACCTGTTTATCCGGTCTTGTTCCCTCAGTCATCAAACCATAAATATGATAAGGAAGAGCCATAACCGGATCAAAAATAGATTGAGGCAGTCTTCGAGCATAAAATACAGCAGCAGTAAACATAATAGGAGCTGTTTCTCCTGCTGCCCTACCTACAGAGAGGATTAATCCGGTAAGAATTCCCGGCAAAGAGCTGGGTAAAACTACTCGCCAGATAGTAGTCCATCTATTGGCTCCCAGAGCCAGTGATGCTTCTCTAAAAGAAAGAGGGACTGCCTTTAGGGCTTCTTCAACTGAGGTTATAACCACTGGAAGAGACATAATACCCAGAGTTAAAGAACCAGATAAAACAGAAACACCAAAACCCAGAATTTTGACAAAAACCGCCAGACCAAATAGACCAAAAACCACTGACGGAACTCCCGCCAGGCAATGAATAGCAGTACGAATGGCTTTTACTGCCGGACTATCTGAAGAAGCATATTCGGTTAAATAAATAGCAGAAAAAACGCCTAAGGGAAGAGATACCACAATACTACCTAATACCAAATAAAAAGTCCCCACAATCGCGGGAAAAATACCACCTTCGGTCATACCTCGGCGAGGGATAGCAGTCAAAAACTCCCAATTAATTACCTTTATTCCCCGAGCTAAAATGAAATATAAAATTAATCCTAAGACTGCAGCAATTAAAATCATAGATAGCCAAAATATAGCAAACCAAATATTCTGAACCAAATATCTTCTTTTTAAACCTTCCTCTTTTATCATCTAACTCTTCTTCTTCCTCCCGGAATTAAATTTTCTACTAAAATATTGAGGACAAGAGTAAAAAGAAAAAGGACGATAGCCAAACTAAAAAGAGAATGATAATGAGGACTACCCACTGAAGCTTCACCCATTTCCACAGCAATAGTGGCAGTTAAAGTACGTACCGGTTGAAAAAAGCTCTTAGGTATCACCGGGGCTCCTCCTGCTACCATTAATACTGCCATAGTCTCTCCTATAATTCTCCCCGCCCCTAAAACGATTGCTGCTCCAATTCCCGAAGAAGCAGCAGGTAAAATCGCTCGGCGTAAAGTTTCCCAGTGAGTGGCTCCCAAGGCAAAAGATGCTTCTTTGTAGCTGCGAGGAACTGAGGTAAGGGTATCTTCTATCACGCTGACTATAGAAGGCACAGCCATTATACCCAAAATTAAAGCAGCAGTAAAAGCAGTAAGACCAGTAGAAAGAGAAAGAAGATCGCGAACAAAAGGAGCGATAACTACTACTCCAAAAAACCCATAGACCACTGAGGGAATATCAGCCAACAATTCAATAATAGGCTTCATAACTTCTCTTCCTCGAGGAGGACAAAGTTCAGCTAAAAAGATACCAGCAAAGAGGCCTAAAGGAACAGCAAAAAGTAATCCTCCACCGGTAACCAATAAAGACCCTAAAATAAGAGGCAATGCCCCAAACTGGGGAGGAGAAGAAGTAGGATACCATCTCTTACCAAATAAAAATTGAGAAAGGGAGACATGAGCAAAAACCGGTAATCCTTCCACAAAGAGAATAACCACTATACCAATGAGGAAAAAAAGAGAAGAAAAAGCCACCAAAAAAAGCACTATTTCTGCTCCTTCTCGCTTTTTTCTTTTCAGAGCTACTACCTCCTTACATAGGAAGTAAATTTTTCACTATTGGTAATTAAAGCAGTTTTCTCCTGCAAAATCAACTCAACTTTTCTTTCCCCAAACTTCTTTCAATTTATTTTTACTAACCGAAAACGCGCTACTTGCTATTTCCCATACTTGCTGGGGAGAAAGTCCTTGTTCGAATAAAGATTCCATTAACTTTTTTGCCCCAGGAGGTACTTCCTCTTCTTCTTTTTTTCCTCCTTCTATAACTAATATGACTTCTCCCTTTATCTCCTCTCGCTGAGATAAAATATTTAAAACATCTCCCAATTTTCCTCTAATTATCTCCTCGTAAACTTTAGTTAACTCTCGCAAAAAAACAATTTTTCTCTCTCCCCCTACCATTTCCTTGATTTCTTCTAAAGAAGATACGATTCGATGAGGAGATTCATAAATTACTAAAGCTGGAGGAAGATAAAGGAACTGCTCTAAAATTTTTTCCCTTTCTTTTTTCTTTCGGGGTAAAAATCCCAAAAAAACAAAACCGGAAAAAGCAAAACCGGAGTAGACTACTGCTGTTATCAAAGCAGAAGGTCCAGGAAGAACTTCAAAGTTTAAACCTTCTTTTTCCAGAATGCTAACTAATTCCATTCCCGGATCCTGGATTCCTGGCATTCCAGCATCAGAAACTAAAGCTAGGTTCTTACCCTCTTTAAGTAAGTTCACTATTCGAAAACTAACTTGTTTTAAATTGTAGGAATGATAGCTAAGCAAAGGTTTTTGAATACGGTAATGATTGAGAATCTTTAAGGTAACCCGGGTGTCTTCACAAGCAATAAAATCAACTTCCCTAAATACCTGAAGAGTGCGCAAGGTAATATCCTGCAAATTACCTAAAGGAGTGGGGCAAAAGTATAATTTGCCCCACTCCTTTTTTCCTAGCTTCATAAACAAACTCTAAGACTCTGGTTCTTCAGCCTTTAAAGGAACAAAATAAGTCTGTCCTCCTCTGCTGATAAGCAAAAGGACAGTCTCTCCTGGTTCTATTTTATTGATAGCAGCTCTCCAATCATTCAAGTCTTTAATTTCTTCCCGGTTAACTTCCAAAATCACATCTCCAGGCCGCAGACCAGCATCATCAGCAGGACCACCAGCTTTTATTCCCACTACAACTACTCCACTTTTCTCTCGCAGAGCATATTTTTCGGCGAGATCAGAAGTAATCTCCTCCACTTCCAGTCCCAAGTCTATTTTCTCAGGAACTGGTGTGGAAATAGTTTCTTCCAATTCAGCCAGAGTTACTCTTAAAGTGATGGTTTTTCCATCCCTCCAGATTTCAACGTTCACCACATCTCCCGGGCGATGAGAGCGAATAGTTTGCTGTAGAGTATTTATGTCAGGAATTTCTACTTCGTCTACCCTTAAAATCACGTCTCCTCTCTTGATACCAGCTTTTTCCGCCGGGCTATCAGGAGAAATATCTGCTACTAATGCTCCTTTTGCTTCTTTCAGACCAAATTTATCAGCCACTTCAGGAGTGAGATTCTGAATTACCACTCCTAACCAGGCTCTCACTACTTTCCCTTCGGTAATGAGTTGATCCAAGATAGATTTAACCATATTGATAGGGATAGCAAATCCAATGCCCTGAGCATAAGGAAGAATAGCAGTATTGATTCCAATAGCTTCCCCTTTTAAGTTAAGAAGAGGACCTCCGCTGTTTCCCGGGTTGATAGCTGCATCGGTCTGCAAGAAATTTTCGTATTCCTGACCTGAATCTCCAGCACTGATAGGTCTCCCTTTAGCACTCAAAACTCCTACAGTAACAGTGTGAGAAAGTCCATAAGGATTGCCAATGGCAATCAACCATTCTCCCACCCGGGCAGCGTCAGAATCACCTAAGGGAATGGTAGGAAGGTCTTGAGCATCGATTTTTACCACTGCTATGTCGGTGATAGAGTCAGAGCCAATAACTTTACCCTCAAACTCTCTACCATCTAAAAAAGTAACTTTTATTTCGTCTGCTCCGCTTACCACGTGCGCATTAGTTAAAATATAACCATCGGAACGGAAGACAAACCCAGTACCTAACCCTTTAACTGGAACCTGTCTTTCCTGGGGTATCATCCCTTCAAAAAATCGCCGGAAAAAGGGGTCATTTAAGAAAGGAGTAAAAGGAGAGGTATAGGTAGCTATTTTGAGAGTATCTATATTAACCACTGCCGGACTAACTTTTTCTACAATATCAGCTACGATGTCGGTATCTGCAGGTATTGGGCTAACTGCTCCAGCCACCCCACCCACCAAAGAAACTAATAAAACTATCATACACAAACTCAAGAATTTAGCTTTTTTAAACCACACGGTTAATTACCTCCTTCCCAGGTAATAGAATTAAAAATTTGAGTAATCATCGTTAAATCTAAATTTCCCATCAGAGCTAAATAAAATCCTCCTTTTTCTCCCATCACCGTGACTATATCGTCCTCCTTTCGCAAAGAGAATTTACTATTTTCTTTCTCTCCAGATAACCTGAGAGGATAGACGCTCTGCCATAAAGAAAAATACTGTAAACCATCAGTATAAACTAATTGATACCAATCTCGATCCTGGTTTTTCACTAAATAAACTTGTTTTAGCTGAAAGCCAGGAGGTAGTAAAGAAGGCTGAAACAACTTTTTTCCACTAACAGTAAGAGAAGGTAAAGCAACATCAGAAGGTTTTTTCATAGCCTCCACATATTTCACTAACTGAGTATAGTCGGGAGAGTAATCACGATATACAAAACTTCCCTCTTCTTTCAACTTTCCCTCAGGGGTGTAAAAAGCCTGGGAGCTTAACAATCCTTTCTCATCCACAGAAAAGGAACGTATAACATTTCCAGTATAGCGAGAAAGCACTCGTCCTGTGTTATCTTGCAAATCTAATAAATAATTTTACAAGAGGAGCTCCAGATTTTCTTTTTCAGGAG
>JARRCQ010000124.1 GCA_029982105.1 Candidatus Atribacteria bacterium
ATACCGCTTTTGTATCAATTTCCCAATAAAATATAACATTATAAGATTGGAGTAGATTAAAAATTCCTTTCTTAACACTTCTTCCTTCTCCTCTTTTGTAAATGAATCGGGCTCCTTTTTTAGTTTATTAAATTCTTCTCTCCTATACTTAGCGATTTTTTCATTAATAATTTTCAAAATTATCCAAGGAAGTATAACCTCCTCTTTAGATATATCTTTTCTAAAGATCTCATAGTATTTCTCCTTAAACAACTTGTTTCTCCATCTACGCGCAAATGCCGGGTCGTTTGTGAATGAATAGATAGCTTGAGCCGCCTCTGACATTTCTATAATTCTATCTTTAAACTTCTCTTTATCTCTTCTATGAAGCTTCTGCCAATTGCCTTCCTTAATAGAGTAAAAATAGGGTGTAGAAGATTTATCAAGCTCTTCTTTTAATCTTTTTTGAAGAGGATCGTTAGATTTTAATTGTATCTCTGAAACAGGATTTTGAGAATTTGTGTATAAAGTTATTAAGTCTACTTCCTTTAATGGCGCCTTAATAAAGCGTGCTACTACTTGAACTTCATCTGGTATATCCTCCCATTGCTCTACTCTCTGCTTAGCTTCGGATAAGCAAACGGTTGTCTGACATCCATTAATAACCTGAAAACCATGCACTTCTAGAATGGGTGGAGAAGCATCTTCATTTACGGAGAAATCTTGACACACAAAACTTATTCCATTATTGTAATACCAAAACTTTTGTCGTTCATTATCATCTAATACCGTATCAATAATTTTTGCATTAATACTTCCTTTTCTGGCACCACGATAGAATCTAATATTCCTCTCAAAAAGACCATCTCCATATTGCTTATACATCCTCAGAAGCTCTTTACTTTTAATAGTAGCTACTACAGAAGGCATATCCTTTTTCCTTACAAAATATTCACCAGGTATAAGTTCAAGTTTAATTGTCTCATTAAAAAGTGGGTTTTCTTTCTGCGATTTTGGTCGATATAATGCCAAAATATCTTCTATATCATGAAAATACATCTGAACCCTTTCTTTCAAATCCGAATTGTTGAAAACTATACGCTCATGGCGTGCCTCATCTGAAAACTTACCAAAGGTAAAAAAATGTAACTGAACATCTACACCTTCTTCCCACCTTTCAGAAAATGTCGAGGCAGCATCGTAAAAAAGGGGCAGGTTCAATTTTTTGACCTCTTCAGGTTTTCTCAACCAATCGAGACATCCTTTAAATAATACAACTTCATTACCGCCAATTTTCTTTTGTGGATCATCAAAAAATTTACATTGTATTATTTTAATTATCTCGTCTTCTTCAATAAACGCATCTACTCGCTTATCATTTGGACTGTCTATAATACTAGTAGCTGCTATTTCTTCATCCAGATCAAAATAATTTTTGAGAACCCAAAAAACGAAACCCTTCCCAGTATTAGGGAAATTTTCACTCTTGGTTACACTCTGAACTTCTTGTTTAATTTGCTTTACAAGATCGGCATCTGATCTTGTATTAGCTTTTCTTTTCATCCGCTCCTCCTTAAAAACAATATATATTCATCCTTCATGGTATTCTGCAACCCTTTTATCGGTTTTACAATTTTCTGGTCAAGAATAAAACCGTCTTTTAATGCCATTTCCTCAATCCTGGTCTCCAGCCTTATCCCGCCCGTCTGGACATCATTTGACCCGATTATAATCACTGCATATTTTCCGACCTTCAGAACCCGACGCATCTCGGATAGAACTTTTTTCATATCATCAAAGTAATTAGCGAGTTTTTCTTTTCTGGTTTTACCTTTTAAACCTATCATATCTTCTCTAAGTCTTGATACGTCATACCCGAGGTACTCCAATTGTGGCCGGTCATTCTCAGCATAATCAATTGCAAAAGAGTAAGGCGGGGAAGTAATAATACCATCTATTGAATTATCTTCTAAAGAAAGATTCCTTGCATCTCCTATTTCAAACCTTGCATTACCAATCTTGAGGTTAAGTTTATCTCTTGCTTGGATAAAAGAATTGATTTGCCCGACATATCTCTTAAGCACAGAGGGGAAAAGAACATCTATACTTTTTGAGCATCTCCTTGCATAGCCCATTGCATCTAAAAAAGCAAGCAAGGTTATTGCTTTTTCTGGTTGGAATCCATTGTGATAAGAGAATTCTGCAAGTAACTTATCACTACTTATCAGAGCTTTGTAATTTTTATTCATGTCCTCAAGTATTAATGATAATGTGGTGCTGTCGGTTTTCAACGCTTCGTACTTTACTTTACTCATTAATACACAGAATGGGCTTTTCTCAATTCCAATAGAATCAATCCCCATAATGCTGGCTTCCACATTTAGAGTCCCACTCCCGCACATAGGGTCAAGGATAATATCTCCAGGTTGAATCTTTAGAATGTTCAATATACTCTTTATCAATTGTGGATGAAATTTTCCTCGGTATGGAAAAAGTCCATGTGTAGCATATCCTGTGGAAAAGTTACCTTCTTTGAAGTACGATTTGATCAGCTCTGACCTTCCTTTCCATACGAGAGGGCTGCTGTTTGAACAAATTATATAATGATACGTAGGAATTCCATCAACACTTTTGAAAAATGCCCCCCTGTGAATGATTTCATCTCTGGTAAGGAATTTATATTCATAGAAAGCGAATTCTAATTCAAAGATTTCGGCAATGTTAGGCAGCAATTCAAATTCTTTTGGTAATATAAACGAGGTTATTTTAGGCAAATCCGATATCAAGCCAATTTCCGGAACCGATTTAATCTGCATATTCAAAGTAGAAATTCCCTCCCTATTTATATTTGTCCTGGCCATATACCAATCTCCTTAATTCTCCTCTGCTGACGCAGATAACACCGAGAGCTAAAATTTAGTGAGTTCTCTCCCATATACTACTCAACCAGAGCAAGATGGTCAAGCGATTATCATTTCCCCTGCTCTTCTATTATCTTTTCAATCTCTCGCAGGCGGTGATAAGCTCCGGACTTAGAAAGAGGAGGAGAGCAAAGGTTGCCGATTTCTCGCAGAGAAGCATAAGGATGTTCTATCCTTAAGTGAGCTACTTCCCGAAGGCGAGGAGGCAAAGAATCTAAACTAACTTCTTGAAGTTTCTGGCGCTGACGCAGGGAGGAGTTTACCGTTCTTTGTAAGTTAGCGGTTTCCCAATTCACCCACCTGGTGAGATGGTTGAGAGTGGATTTTTCTATGGCCAGCTTTTCCCATTGCAGATAAGATTGAGAAGCTCCTAAACGATGCAAAAAAGAACCGATAACTAAAGAATTTTTAGTATAAATGTAACTCTCTTTTTTTCGTTCCCGGAGCTGAAAAGGCAAATCCTTTCCCTCCAGATACTCAAGGACCACAGAAGCTAAATCGGGAGAAAGAGGCCCAATTTCTAAGTGATGATGACGCAAGGGGTCCGAGATATAACCCCGGGCTTCAAATAACCCTCGTAGAAAAGCAAAAGCAACTTTCCCTTTAAGCATATCTTGCACTGCCGAAATATCACCGAATCCTCCCTCTTCCCAAAAACTTTCCTCCCAGAGGATATCTAGAGAATACCACTTTCCAGCATTAATTCCTCTTTTTTCTTCCTGCAAGAGTAGATGAGGAAGATGGGGATAAAGTTTACTTTTCAGCCACAAACACTTTTTTATTAAACTCAAATCAACATGAGAAAAAGAAAGATAGCTATTGCCTTCTCTCCGCTTAATTACCCCTCCTCCTCGAAATATTCCCCACCACTCTCCTCGACACACAGATAAAGAAGAAGGATTTTGAGCGTAAATTTCATCCTTTAGGAAAGTCCTAAAGTCCACGAGACAAGTTCCTCTCTAAGTGTTTTTTAATCTCTTCTATAGTCTTTTCTGGAATTCCTAAGTTTTTACTAACTTCTCGAGGATCAGCTTCTAAAATTTCCCTCAAATCATCAAACGCAGAGAGGAGCTTTGTTTTCCTCTTCAGACCTATTCCTTTCACTTCCTCTAAAACCGAACCAAAAGACTGTTTGTTACGCCGCAAGCGATGAAAAGTAATAGCAAAACGATGAGCTTCATTCCTCACTCTCTGTAAAAATTGTAAAGCCTCAGAATGAGGAGGTAAACGTAAGGGGGAAGATTTTCCGGGAAGATATATTTCTTCCCACTCCTTAGCTAAGGACAGCACCGGAAAACTAACTCCCAGATTCTCTAAAACCTCTAAAGCCACGTTAAGCTGTCCTATCCCTCCATCTACAAGAAGCAAATCAGGAAAGGAAGAAGACTTTTCTTGAAGAGAACGGATATGTCTTTCTAAAACTTCTCTCAAACATTCATAATCATTGGGATAATCAGTTTCTCTAATTATAAACTTTCGGTAATTATTTTTATCCGGCAATCCTCCTTTAAAGGAAACTATAGCTCCTACTGTTTCTCCCCCTTGAAAAGTGGAAATGTCCACTCCTTCTACCCACTCCGGAGGTGATGGAATACCCAAAAGACTCTGCAATTCTTCCCCTACTTTTTCTGAAATTCTTTCCCTCTTTTTCATTTTCAGCTTTTCTACTTCTAAATTCCTTTGCGCGTTACTTTGAGCAAAAATCATGATTTCTTTCTCTTCTTCGCTAAGGGGAGGAGTAAAAACTATGTTATATTCTTCCTCTATTTCAGGTAATTTCCCCCCTTCCCAGCATACTCGGGAAGGAAGATTAAATCTATTGACATAAAATTCTTCTCCGAACTCTCTCAGTATCTCTTCTCGTTCTCCACCTGAAGTAAGAAAACTCTCGCTTCCTACCAAGCGTCCCTTTCTCACTCGGAGCACAATCAAAGAAGCCAAATCTTCATCACTCGCTATATCAATAAAGTCTACGTCCTCTGTCTTAGAGAGGATCAATCGATAACGAGCCAAAATTTCATTGACTGCTTTCAATCTATCTCGGCAGCGGGATGCTTCCTCAAAATCCAGGGCTTCTGCTCTTTTCCACATTTCTTCTTCCAACCAAGATATAACCCCCTCATAATCACCATTTAAAAAGTCCTGTGCTTTTTTAACTCTCTCTCTATATTCCTCTTTACTTATTGAACCGAGGCAAGGAGCACAGCAGAGCCCTAGTTCAAAATCGAGACACGGCCTATCCAAGGGGAAACGACTTTCAGAAATGGCACAACCTCGCAAGAGAAAAAGAGAGCGCAGAAGTTTCAAGCCTTCTCTTACTTTTTTAGCATTAGTAAAGGGTCCAAAAAACTGGCCAAAAGGGGTAGTTTTTCGCCGAGCCACTTTTACTGCTGGAAAATCCCCGTCAGAAGAAAAAACCAAATAAGGGTAACTTTTATCATCTTTTAAGCGTAAGTTATAGCGAGGCTGATGAGTTTTAATTAGTTCATTTTCCAGAAGAAAAGCCTGACGTTCATCAGGAACTAAAAAATAACCAATGGTATCTATCTCTTCTACCATATCTCTTTTTAAGGGAGAAGAATACCGGTGGTGAAGGTGAGAGCTAACCCGTTTAAAAATATTTTTGGCTTTACCCACATAAAGATCG
>JARRCQ010000125.1 GCA_029982105.1 Candidatus Atribacteria bacterium
AAAGCTGGATTAATAGAGGTGATTTTCCCTTCTTCGTCTGTAGCTACTACACCTTCTGCCATATTAAGAAGTATGTTTTCGGTTTCTCTTTTTTCCTGGTGGAGGTGATTAATAGTTTCTTCTAAAGCGGAGGAGAGATAATTAAAATCATGAGCTAATTGACCTAATTCGTCTTCGGTAGACACTTCTATTCTTCTCTGCAGGTTACCGGAGGCTAAATCTCGAGCTGCTTCACTTATCTTTCGAATAGGACGAGTGAGAGAACGAGAGAAAAAGTAAGAAAGAAGGAGAGAGAAAACCAAAGAAATAGTGCTAGCGGTGAGAATAATCCTCCTTGCCGCAGAGAGGGTAGCTTCAATGTTAACTATGGGAGACAAAAGTAAAAGAACAGAAGACACTTCTCCATTTCGTAACACCGGGGAGGCGGCTATCAGCATTGCCTGGCCAAAACGAGGGCTAAATCCTCTAAAAACTACAGTTTCTCCTTGCAGAACTTTTTCTAACGTTTCTCGGGGAAGGGGCTCTCTTCCTATTCTACTCCAAGGAGGACGAGGGGGTTCGGATATAGGAAAATTAGGAGAGAATAGTTCTTCCCGCCGGAGAAGTAAAATCTGAGTTCCTCTTCGCAAAGAAGGCAAAATTTCTGGTATCTCTTCTTGGGGAGATTGCGAAATAAACTCACTGATGGTTTTAGCCTGCTCCATTATTTCTTTTTCTTGAGAAGCAAGATAGTGGCGAGAGAAAAATTGAGAACTTAAAATTCCCGAAACTAAAAAAGAAAAGGCGACTACTGCTAAATAAGAAAGGAGAAGTTTAGAAAATAGATTTTTTTTCATCATTCGGGCTCAAATTTGTAACCGTATCCCCATACCGTTTTTATCGAGGAAGAAATTCCTCCTTCGCTTAACTTTTCTCGAAGACGTTTTATGTGGGTATCGACAGTCCGAGCATCTCCGAGAAAGTCATATCCCCACACATACTCTAAAAGTTGTTCTCGGGTATAAACTCTTTGGGGATGGTTAACTAAAAACCAGAGTAACTCAAATTCCTTGGGGGTGAGGTTGATTTCCTTCTCTTTTATTTCCACTTTTTTGGCTTCATAATCAATCCTAAGACCCAGAGTCTCCCACATTCTTCCTCCACCCAAAGAAGCATTAGCACGGCGAAGAACCGCCTTAATCCTGGCTACCACTTCCCGGGGGCTGAAAGGTTTAGCTATATAATCGTCAGCTCCCAACTCCAGTCCCAGCACTTTATCGAATTCTTCCCCCCGGGCAGTGAGCATAATTATAGGAACATAGGAAGTCTTTCTTATCTCCCGGCATACTTCCCATCCATCTTTTTTAGGAAGCATCAGGTCAAGGAGAATTAAGTCGGGAGAAGCTCTAGACATCTTATCTAGGGCCTCCTCCCCATCAGCAGCTAATTCGACTTTAAATCCTTCTTTTTCAAGATATAAGCGGAGGAGTTCTCGGACACTTTCTTCATCTTCCACTACCAAGATACTAGCCATTTTATCCCCCTTTAAAATAGGTTATGAGACATAGCCCTGGAGCAGCTCCAGGGCTATTATAGTTACTTCATTTCACATTGGCAGGGAAACCCCCTACCTTCTCCAAAGGCAAAATTCTTGTCCGCCTCTCGGATACCTTTTGGCTAATTGGGAAATTTGCTCCGGAGATAGCATAGAGAGCATCTCTTGAAACATAACGTTTCTGGTCTCCTGTATCTTTTGCTGCAAAGAATTAATCTCTTCTATCTTAGTCCTTATCTCATTGGCTATTTCATCAGAAGGGTCTTCCAGACTCAATTTCCAAAGAGCAATACGTGCATCTTCTATTTGACCTTGTAAATCTCGGATGTCAGAGCGATATTTAGTCCAGATATCCAACGCTTGAGTTTTCTGTTCCTCGGTTAAACTAAGAGAGTCGTTAAAGCTCTGACACAATCTGTCTTGCTTCATTACTCTGTCTCTGTCGCCAAGGCCTCCTGGTCTCATTCCTTGCCCTCTTTCCTGAGCGAAAAGGGGTAAAGCCATACTTAAAACCAGTACACTCACCAAACTTACAAGTAACCAGGTTTTTTTCATGTTCTTAAACCTCCTTTTTAGGTTATGAGAACATTGTAGAAGGCTTTTTTGGCTTTTCAGTGAGCGATTTGTTACTAATTTATGAAAGTTTGTAAATTTTCTTCTTTCTTCTTTCTTTCTAAAGCCAGATGAATTAGTTCATCTATAAGTTGAGGATAAGGAATGCCGCTTATCTCCCAGAGTTTGGGATACATACTGATAGAAGTAAATCCGGGTATGGTGTTAAGCTCATTTATTAGAATTTCTTCTCCTCGAAGGAAAAAATCCACCCGCGCCATTCCTTCACCAAAGAGAGCTCGAAAAGCTTGAATGGCTAAACGTTGTGCTTCCTTCACTATGTTTTCGGGAAGAGAAGCAGGAATCTGAAGAAGAGCTCCTTCTGGATCAACATATTTTGCCTCATAAGAGTAAAATTCATAACGAGGGATAATTTCTCCCAGACAAGAAGCACGAGGACTTTCATTTCCCAAAACAGCACACTCAATTTCTCGCCCCTGGATATATTCCTCAATTAAAATTTTACTATCGTAGCGAAAAGCTTTTTCTAAGACAGGAAGAAAGTCTTCTTCCCTTTTAACCTTATCCATTCCCACGGATGAGCCCAAGCTGGCCGGTTTTATAAAAAGGGGCAATCCTAAGTAATTAACTACTTCATTAAATTTAATCTTTTCTTTTTCCTCACTGGTAAAAGGTAAAAATTTACCAATAGGAATCCCCGCTTCTTTTAGTAACCTTTTACTTGCTTCTTTATCCATGGCAACAGCTGAACCTAACACCCCCGCTCCTACAAAAGGAACCCCCGCTATCTTTAATAAGCCTTGAATAGTGCCATCTTCGCCAAACGATCCATGGAGAACAGGGAAAACCACATCCACCGCCTGCAACCTTTCTCCAGTAGTAAGGTTAACCAACTGACCTCCTGCTGCAGGGACAAAAACTACTTCGTCTCCCTGGGGGGCAAGATGAGGCAAAAAAGAACTTTTAATTTCTTCTTCAAAAGAAGCTAAATTTTTAAGATGCCAACGACCTTCCTTGTCAATACCTATAAGGACAATATCATATTTCTCTCTATCCATAGCTTCTATAACGTTTCTTGCTGATTGGAGAGAAATCTCATGCTCTACCGATTTTCCACCACAAATAACCGCTACTCTTATTTTTCTTTTCATAGCAAGTCCTCAATAAGTTTCCTAAGCAATTTAGCACAAAATCTATTCTCTCGCAAGAGAATGTAGGCTGCCTGCTCCTCGCGATGACAGAAAGAGGGAACAGTATAGGCACGCTGGGATATATTTTCCCAGCGTCATTGATTTTTAATCTTTTCCATCTACTTTGTTTTCTTATTTTTGCGTCGCAGACTGCCTTTTGCGATTAACCATAAAATACTCTCAACTAGGTAGTGAAAGCGTGGTATTATATTGACGGGAGGAACAATATGGAAAATTGGGAAGAAAAAGTAAAAGAGTTATCTCAACTTTTAGGAATTCAACTATCTTACTACGATACCAGAGGTAAAAAAATAGAAGCTTCTCTCTCTACTCTTCTTTCTCTTTTGCGGGCAATGGGAATAGAAGATTTCTCGGAAAAGAGATTAGAAGAAAGAATAGCAGAAAAAAAGAGGGAGAGAAATAGCCCCTTTCCCCCCGTGGTAGTAACCAAAGAAAGAAGGCTACGATTTGGTCCTCTTTCTTCTCCGAAAGTGGTTTTAATGGTAAAAGGAGAAAAAGGTGAACAGTGGGAAGAAGAATTTAACATAGAAGGACATTCCTTCTTGGAGTGGGAACTTCCTTCCTCTATGGAATGGGGATACTATGAGCTTACTTTTCTTATAGGAGAGAAAGAGTATCCTGTTTTTTTAGTTTTCTCTCCGGGTAGCTGTTTTCTTCCTTCTCACAAAATATGGGGCATCCAGGTCCCAGTTTTTGCTCTTACTACCAAAAGGAGTCAAGGTATTGGAGATTGGCAAGATTTACTCCTCATAGAGGATAAATTAAAAAGAGCCGGAGGAGAGTTTTTAGGAGTTTTGCCTCTTCACCTCACTGAAAACCACTCCCCTTATGGCATTAGCCCTTACCTACCTCTGGACCGATTGCTTTGGAATCCTATTTATCTTCCTTTAGAAGAAGTGGCTTCTCTTATGGGTTATGAAGAAGGGAAAAACTATTTATCTCAGCTTTCTCCTTACTTTTCTGCTTTCTCTCCTGAGAAAGAGATTGACTACGACGGAGTATGGTCACTAAAACAAAAGTTCTTGCGTCAGTTATTCCATCTATTTTGGGAAAAAAGAAATGAAGACTCCCGTTTTTCAGAATTAGAATCCTTCTTCCAAGAAAAGAGAATAAGATGGGCTTCTTTCTTCTATGCTTTTAGTGAGGATCAAAGCTTAAATTGGAAAAATTGGCCTTCTTCTTACCGATATAAAGAAAAAAAGGCTATAGAAGACTATATTCAAACTCACCAAGAAAAAGTGCTATATTATGCATATCTACAGTGGTTGATGGAAAAATTCCTCTCTTCCGGTTCCTCTTTAGGTTTCGATTTACCAGTAGGGGCATCGGCAATGGGAAGTGAATGTTTTTTAGAAGAAAATTGTTTTGCCTTTCAGGCATCCTTAGGAGCACCACCTGATGACTTTGCTCCAGCCGGACAAAATTGGGGGTTCCCTCCTCTTTTTCCTGAAAAAGAGAGAGAAAATGGTTATCGGCATTTTATTACTCTTATTCATAAAAACATGCAATTTGCTCGCTATCTCCGGGTGGATCACATTTTAGGGTGGCAGCGTCTTTATTGGATTCCTGAAGGAAATGAAGCCCGAGAAGGAGCATATGTCAGTAACTTTCTTCCTGATTTACTGGGAATTGTAGCTTTAGAAAGTATGCGGAATAAAGTCACCGTAATTGGAGAAGACCTGGGAACTGTCGACCCCCTCTTAAAAAATAGCCTACAAGAGTTCCAAGTATTTTCCACTCGAGTGTTCTATTTTGAAAAAGATGCAGAGGGTTTCCCTCTTCCTCCTTCAGAATATCCTTCTCTTTCTTTAGCTACTTTTAATACTCACGACCTTCCCCCTTTAGCTTCTTTTTGGGAAGGAGAAGATATTTTGCTTCGAAAAACAGTAGGAATGTACAGTGAAGAAGAAGTTCAAATTTATTGGAGAGAAAGACAAGAATTTAAAGAGAAAGTATTACGAAAGCTTTCCCAATGGGGATTATGGAAAGAAGGAGAAATTTTAGAAGAAGCATTACTGCGTTTTTTGGCTCTCACTCCCTCTGTGATCAAGGTTGTGGGATTAAGTGATGTGTTAGGAGAAAAGAGAATGATTAATCTTCCAGGAACTATTGATCAATATCCCAACTGGAGAATCCGCTTCTTCATCCAAGAAACCAATATGGAAGAAGCTTTATACCGGATAGAAAAAATTATTAAAGGAGGAGGACAAAATTATGAAAGTAGGAGTGTTT
>JARRCQ010000126.1 GCA_029982105.1 Candidatus Atribacteria bacterium
TATACCTATAATAGCAACAGTGGATACCAATTGTGATCCAGATGAAATTGACTATCCTATACCGGGGAATGATGATGCTATTCGAGCTATTCGTCTTTTTTCTGCTCTCATCGCCGACGCTGTATTGGAGGGAAAGAGGTTGGCTGGTGAAGGCCAGGAAATGATAGCCACAGAAGGGGTGGCTATTCCTCAGAATGAAGAAGAGAACCAGGAAGAATTGGTAGAAACGGAAGTTGCTGCTGAAGAAGATGCTTCTCAAGTATTAGAAGAACTTCAGGGTTTGGAATTGGAAGAAATTGAAGAGGAAAAAACGGAAGGATAGGAGGATAATAAGAACTTATGAGTGCTACAGCTAAAGAAGTTTTTGAACTTCGAAACCGGACTGGGGCGGGAGTGATGGATTGTAAAAAAGCACTAGAAGAAGCAGGGGGAGATGTAGAAAAAGCTTGCGATATACTCCGCCGTAAGGGATTAGAAACTGCAGCTAAAAAACAAGGTCGAGTAACGCAGGAAGGTTTGATTGGAGCCTATGTTCACACTGATGGTAAGATTGGAGTCTTAGTAGAAGTAAATTGCGAGACTGATTTTGTCGCTCGCACTGATGAATTTCGTTACTTGGTTAAGGAATTAACTCTTCAGGTAGCTGCTCAAGCTCCTCGCTGGGTAGCTCCTGAAGATGTTCCTGAGGAGATAAGAAAAAAGGAAGAAGAAATTTATCAGGAACAATTAAAAGATAGCAATAAGCCAGCAGAGGTTAAGCAAAAAATCGTAGAAGGAAAGTTAAAAAAATTCTTCGAAGACAACTGCCTTTTGGAACAGGCTTATATTAGAGAGCCAGAAAAAAAAGTAAAAGATCTTATTACTGAAACTATCGCCAAATTGGGAGAAAATATAGTAGTTAGGAGGTTTGTGCGTTACAAATTGGGCGAGGACAATGAGTGACCAGCGATTTTCTTCCTTACGTTTTAAAAGGGTTTTAATTAAATTATCAGGAGAGGCCTTAATGGGGTCTCTCCCTTTTGGTATTGACACTCAAGTTTTGGATTACATAACTAAAGAAATTGAAAAAGTAAGAAGTTTGGGAGTAGAAATTTGCATAGTAGTAGGAGGAGGCAATATCTTCCGAGGTAGAACGGCAGGAGATAAGGGTATTAGTAGAGTTACTGCTGACTATATGGGAATGTTAGCTACTATTATTAATGCATTGGCCTTACAGGATTTTTTAGAGAATGAAGGTATTCCTACTCGAGTACAAACTGCTATTGAAATGAGGGCAGTTGCCGAACCTTACATTAGAAGGAAAGCTATTCGACACCTGGAGAAAGGGAGAGTAGTAATTTTTGCTGGTGGTACTGGTAATCCTTACTTCACCACTGATACCGCAGCTGCCCTGCGAGCAGCTGAAGTGCGAGCTGAAGCTTTACTTAAAGCTACTAAAGTAGATGGAATTTATGAAGCTGACCCTCTCAAAGAAAAAAATGCTTATAAGTTTGACCATTTAGACTATTTGGAAGTTTTGAATCGAGGGCTTAAAGTAATGGATTCTACAGCTGTTTCTTTGTGTATGGAAAACAATATTCCTATTATTGTGTTTAATGTTAACAAAGAAGATAACCTTCTCAAAATAGTTACTGGTCATAACATAGGAACTTTAGTAGGGAGGGATAAAAATGGATGATAACTTAAAATTGGTAGTTAAAGATGTAGAAAAAAGAATGAAGCAAGCTATAAGCGTAGCGCGGGAGGAATTATCTCACGTGAGGACAGGTAGAGCGTCTCCAGGTTTGGTGGAAGATTTAGAAATTGATTATTACGGAACGGTTATGAAATTAAAACAAATAGCTTCCATTACCACTCCTGATGCTCGAACTATCATAATACAACCCTGGGATAAAAATGCTCTTCCGCTGATTGAGAAAGCCATCTGGAAATCAGACTTGGGATTTAACCCTCAAGTGGAAGGAGGAGTGGTTCGTATTATTATTCCTCCTCTTACTGAAGAGAGAAGAAGAGAAATGGCAAAATTAGCCAAAAAATGGGTAGAAGAAGCTAAGGTAGCGATTAGAAATCTTCGCCGAGAGGCGAACGAAGAGATTAAAAAAATGGAAAAGGGAGGAGAAATATCAGAAGATGATAGTGAAAGAGCGCAGGCGGAAATTCAAAAACTTACCGATGAATATATCAACGAATTAGATGGTATATGGGAAAAGAAAGAGAAGGAAATAATGACCGTATAGGTGCGATACTTAAGCATGTAGCCATCATTATGGATGGAAATGGAAGATGGGCAGAAAAGCAGGGGTTACCTCGTTTAGAAGGACACAAAAAGGGAGTGGAAGTAATAAGAAACATAGTATACGAAACCTCTGAATCTGGTATTTTTTTTCTCACTCTTTATGCTTTTTCTACTGAGAATTGGAGAAGACCGATTAGCGAAGTTCAAGGTCTGATGAAGTTGTTCAAAGAAAGTATAGATAAGTATGGTGAGGAATTAGTTAAAAACAAAGTCAGAGTTAAGTTTTTGGGCAGAAAAGATGGATTGCCTCACAACTTAATTTCCCAGATGAATGATTTAGAAAAATCCACCATAGGGGGAGAAGGATTAAATCTTAATTTTGCCATAAACTATGGGGGAAGAGATGAAATATTAAGAGCGGTAAAAGATATTTATGACCATAACCCGTCTCTTTTTACTTCTTTGTCGGAAGAAAGTTTTGGCTCTTATCTTGATACTAAAAATCAACCTGATCCTGACCTTTTAATTCGTACCGGGGGAGAGAAGAGAATCAGTAATTTTCTCCTCTGGCAAATTGCTTATACAGAGTTGTGGTTCACTAGTACTTTATGGCCTGATTTTACTATCGAAGAGTACCATCAAGCTTTTCAGGACTTTAAAGAACGGAAGAGAAAATTTGGGGGTAGAGTTTGAAAACCGTTATTCAGTCATCAGATTTGGGAAAAAGAACTTGGAGCATAGCTTGGGCTTTACCTTTTTTTCTATTTCTAATTCTTTTTAATTCCTGGACTTTGATCTCTGTTTTTTTCTTTCTTTCTCTTGGTTCTCTAATAGAATATGGTAGACTTGTTTATGAAAAAGAAGAGAGAGTTTTTTTAGGTTGGTTTTCTTTAGCTCCTCTTTTTCTGCTTTATATTTCTCTGTTTGGCGTTGATTATAAAGTTATCATTTTTGCAGGATATATATTGTTCTTATTGTTAATAGGGTGGGGGATTAAAACTCCTCAACGAATAGTAGAGCCAGTGGCTTTTTGTCTTTTGGGTTTTTTGTATTGCTCTTTATTTCCTTTTTTCTGGGTGAAAATGGGTATGGTTTATAACCGAACAAGCATAGTTCTTTTTGCTCTTCCGGTATGGGTAAATGACATTTTTGCTTATCTAATAGGTAAAAAATGGGGCAAACATAAAATAGTTCCTCAGATTAGTCCAGGAAAAAGCTGGGAGGGCCTCTTGGGAGGAGTAGGAGTAGCAAGTCTTATGGGTTTAGTTTTTGTTATTCCTTCCGTTGCCTTTTCTCCTTTACAGGGACTTTTAGCTGGGTTTTTGATAGCTTTGGTTTCTTTTGTGGGAGATATCTGGGAATCAATGCTGAAAAGGAGAGCAGGAGTTAAAGATTCAGGTAATTTTTTGCCTGGACACGGAGGGATTTTAGACCGTTTTGATTCTTTTTTTCTTGCTGGCCCCTTAGTTTATCTTTTAAGATTATCCTGGGGGGGATGAGGGTGAAAATAGCTATCTTAGGTTCTACTGGTTATCTGGGAGAACAAATATTAGAAGTTTTAACCCAAAGAAAGGATTTTGAAACTACCCTTATATCCGGATATTCCAAAGAGAAAAGATTAAAAGAGCAAGCTCGGGAATTAAATGTCCCTTATGCTTTCAACCCCCGAGGTAAGAGAAGTTTCTGGGCTAACTCTTCTACTTGCTTGATAACTGATTATGAACTCTTAGAAGAAATCATTCTTAACGAAATAGAAGGAGTTTTCTTTGCTGCGAGTGGAATAGAATTTTTAGATTTATTCTGGAAACTTATGGATACGTCTCATACCCTATGGGTGGCTAGTAAAGAGGTCATTATACTAGCTGGGGAATTAAAGTCTCACCTCCTTAAGGGTCGAGAAAATTTAATACCTTTAGACAGCGAACATAATGCTCTGTGGCAAATGTTCAAAGGAGTTAAAAGGGAAGAGGTTTCCCGAATTTATTTGACCGCTTCTGGGGGAGCATTTTATGAGTGGCAGGGTCGATGGGATGATATTACTCCGGAAATGGCTTTAGCTCATCCTAATTGGAAGATGGGAGCTAAAATCACTATTGATTCCGCTAATCTGATAAATAAGGGGTTAGAAGTTATTGAAGCTTCTTCTTTGTTTGGATTTGACGTTGAAGAAATAGAAGTAGTGGTGCAAAGAGAAAGTTTTATCCATGCCTTAATAGAATTAAGAGATGGATTCTCTTTAGCCTTGCTTTCTCCTCCGGATATGAGATCGGTAATTTTAAATGCCATATCTAAAGGAAAAAGAGAGGAAAACCCCTTCCAAAGTCTAGATTTCTCTCAAATTAAGTCTTTGAGTTTTAGCTATCCTGTGCCAGAAAAATTTGTTGGTTTTTATTTAGCCAGAGAGGCAAGTAGAAAAGGTAAGGGTTATGCGGCGCTTTTTTGTGGAGCTGATGAAGCATTGGTTAGGGCTTTTCTCTCTAGAGAAATTTGCTTTGGGGATATACCTCTTATCTTAGAAAGAGTTTTAGAGCAAGAGATTAGCCCTCCAGAGAGTTTAGAAAAAGTAAAAACTATCTATCACCAAGGTTATCGATTAGCTCAAACATTAGTTTTGGAAGGGAATAATTTACAATGATAATAACTATATTAGCTTTTATCTTTGTCATTAGCCTTTTAATAATAGTTCATGAATTTGGGCATTTCATTATGGCTAAGTGGTTTGGGGTACAAGTTTTGAGTTTTTCCATAGGTTATGGCCCTCAATTAGTATCTTTTACCCGAGGAGAAACCGAATTTTCTATTCGTCTTCTACCTCTTGGTGGTTTTGTAAAAATGGGAGGAATGGAAGGAAATGTTATTGAAGGATATGAAGAAACCCAAATTCCTCTAGAGAAGAGATTTGATCACAAACCTCTGTGGCAGCGCAGCCTCATTGTAGCAGCTGGTCCTATTATGAATATAGTACTTTCCATAGTTTTATTGTTTATTGTTTTTAGCGTAACAGGAATCCCCACTGGAAATCTGAAGGTGCAAGAAGTAATAGCCGGTGGACCAGCAGATCAAGCAGGAATAAGAGTAGGAGATGTAATTTTAGCGGTTAACGGAAAACCTACTTCTAATCTAGATGAGGTAATAAATATTATTTCTTCTAATCCTGGAGAGGAAATAGAGTTGACAGTAAAGAGGGGGGAAGAGAAAATAAACTTAAAAGTTGTTCCGGAGTGGAATGAGGCGGAAAAACGAGCGCTTATTCAGGTAGTTTTTGGAGTAGAAAACCAAAGATTAAATCCCTTTTT
>JARRCQ010000127.1 GCA_029982105.1 Candidatus Atribacteria bacterium
TATAGTTTAATCTCCCAGGTAGTTAGTAGTTATTCCTTTCTGTCCATTTATCTGTTTTGAAAACCTTCTATGGTGTCCAGAAAAAACTTATGGGTAATGATGGGGTTATAAGGGGGCGCTGCCCCCTTATAGATGTTATAATTTTTATGTTGTTATAATTTATTGAGGAGGTAAAGATTTGGCAAAATATCTTTCTTTAGTTCTGGAAGTTTTATTGTTAGTTTTTTGTTTTTCTCCTTTATCTTGGGGAGAAAAGTTGCAGGTAGGGGTTTCTATCGCTCCTCTTTGTAGTTTAGTTCAGGAAGTAGGAAAAGATAAAGTGGAAATATTTCAGCTTATACCTAATGGAGCCAGCCCTCATACTTATGAGCCTCGTCCTTCCGATGTGAGAAAAATAGAAGAAGGACAAGCCTTTTTCCTTGTAGGGTTGGGTTTGGATTTCTTCCTGGAAGAAATAATCAAAAACGTAGCGAAAGAAAAACCTATATTCTATGTATATCAGGGAATAGACCTCATAAAAGAAGGAGAAGGAGTTAACCCTCATATCTGGATTTCCATTTCCAACGCTCAAATAATGGTGGGAAATATAGGTAAAGCGCTATCCACCTTAGACCCTGAAAATAGCGGATATTATGAAACCAATGCTCAGGAATATATTCAAAAGCTTAGAGATTTAGATCAATGGTTCGGGGAGGAAGTTAAAAAGCTTTCTAAACGGTCTTTTGTTGCTCATCACTCTGCCTGGGATTATTTAGCACGAGATTACCGCTTAGAAATAAAAGGAGTGATAGAAAAATCCCCCGAAAAAGAGCCTTCTCCTCGAGAGCTTAAAAATCTAATCGAGAAAATGAAAAAAGAGGATGTTAGGGTGATTTTTACCGAGCCTCAGCTCAATCAAAAAATAGCTCAAGTGTTAGCTCAAGAGACCAATGCTCAGATTATTATTCTCGACCCTTTGGGTAATTTTCCAGAAAAGCCTTATCTCGAGCTTATGAGAGATAATTTAAATAAAATCTCGGAGGTTATGCAATAAAGGTGGAAGAACCAATTGTAGAGATAAAAAATGTTTCTTTTTCTTATCCCCCGCTCGAAGTATTAGAAGATGTGAATCTTACGGTAAAGAAGGGAGAGTTTTTAGCCATAATCGGACCTAATGGGGGAGGGAAAACTACTTTACTTAAAATAATTTTAGGGCTTCTAAAACCCCAAAAAGGAGAAGTATATGTAGCGGGAAAAAGAATAGGAGAACTGAGAAAATGGAGAAGCAAAATTGGCTATGTTCCTCAGGCTGCTCAAATTGATTATACTTTTCCTATCACTGTAGAAGAGTTTGTGATGACTGGAAGGTTTGGCCTGATAGGTCTAGGTAAACGACCTCGACCATCTGATTGGGAAATGGTGCAAAAAGCTCTAAAAGAAGTAAAAATGGAAGAGTGGAGTAAAAAGCAAATTGGAGAGCTTTCTGGAGGACAAAGACAGAAGATTTTAATTGCTCGTTCTCTGGCTTCAGAACCAGAGATACTGATTTTAGATGAACCTACTACTGCAGTAGATCTAGAGAGTAGTGAAAGTTTCTATGAGCTTCTTCTTCGTCTCCACAAAGAGGAAATTACTATTATTACTGTTTCTCATGATGTAGGAGTGGTAGCTCAATATGCTGATAGTATTGCTTGTCTCAACCGAAGATTGATAAAGCATAACCGGCCAGAGGAAGTTATAAGAGAAGGAGTGTTAGAAGAAATGTATGGGAAAGAAGCAGCTTTCTTTCATCATGGTGTTATCCCCCATATAGTAGTACAAAAGACGCCCCCGGAGAGGTGAAATTTGGAAATTTTACAACTTGCTTTCATGCAAAGAGCTTTATTAATTGGACTTATTGTGGGAGCATTAGGAGCGACATTAGGGGTTTTTGTGGTTCTAAAAAGGCTTTCTTTTATGGGAGCAGGGATATCTCACGCTGCTTTTGGGGGCATAGCTTTAGGATATTTTTTAGGATGGAACCCCATTTTAACGGCAGTCATTTTTTGTGTGTCAGTAGGAATAGGAATATCAATGCTCATCGAAAGTAACCAAATCAAGGAAGACACTGCCGTAGGTGTTTTTTTCACCAGCACTATGGCTTTGGGGATACTCCTCATCGGCTTGAAAAAAGGATACAATATCGACCTTTTTGGATATTTATTTGGAAACATATTGGCAGTAAGCAGAGAAGATTTAATAATATCTCTGGTGATAGGGGTAATCATTACCTTTTCTCTTTACTTTTTTTACAAAGAGCTCACTCTTTCCATATTAGATCCGGAAATGGCCCGAGTGATTGGGCTACCACTTAATTTTTTGAACTATCTTCTTGTTTCTTTAATTGCTCTTTTTATCGTCATTTCTGTAAGAATAGTAGGAATTATACTGGTGTCAGCACTGCTAACTATTCCTGCTGCCACCGCCCTGCGATGGAGCAAAAATCTCAAAAAAGTTTTAGCAATATCTCTCATCGATAGCTTAGGATGCACTGCAGGAGGGCTTACTCTTTCCTACTATTTAGATACCGCCTCTGGTGCTACCATTGTAATACTGACCACTCTCGTGTTTTTTGTATCTCTGTTATTAAATATAGTTAACCGCAAGATACAGCCTACAGCGTAAGACCACAAGAGTTAAAAAAATAAAGAATAGATACCCCCGCCTGTGAAAGCGGGGATTTCTACCCAGCGTAAGACAAAGTGAAACAGATTAAAAAACTAAAACTACAACGCTGGAGAAATAAACCCAGCGTGCCTACGGCGTAAGACTTAAAAACATAAAGGACAAATGTTATTGAGAAAAACGCTTTTTCTTCCTCCGTGATTTTTTAACCTTTTTATTCTCTGGCTGTTTTTTAGTTTTTCGAAGAGGGTCATAGGGAGCTTTGAGTCCAATGTAGCTGACTTTTAGAATTTACTAAAGATTCAAAAGCGAGATTGCTTCAGAGCTTCCTCCTTGCAAAGATGAGAAGGGGAAAATCTTAAGTTTTTGACTCCTGATGTGGTTTACTTTTTAGAGGCTTAGTAGTTTAATAGGTTCTCGGGATACTATAAATTAATGGGAGGAAAATGATGAGAGAAGTAGTAATAAGATTTATGAGGCTATCGGAAAATGCCTTTCTTCCTCGCTTTTCTTTTTCTGATGATGCCTGCTTTGATTTATTCAGCCCTGTGGATGTTATCATTGCTCCTGGTGAAAGCCAAGCTATAGATTTAGAAATCGCTTCTGAATTTCCCCCTGGTTACGAAGTAGTATTGAGACCTCGAAGTGGAATGGGGATTAATCATGGTATAATAGTGCATCTGGGAACCATTGATTGTGGATATCGTGGTAGTTGGATGGTCAGGCTTTTTAATTTAGGTAAAAAAATTTATAGCATAAAAAAAGGAGATAGAATTATTCAAGGCGCTCTGCGAGAAGTTCCCCGGGTTAAAATTATAGAAGCTAATGTATTATCTCCTAGCGAGCGAGGAAAACGAGGATTGGGTTCCACGGGTCGCTAAGTTTTAAAAGGGAGGATAAAGGTAATATGAATACTTACATATTTGACAAACTTAAAAACGAGCCTGTTATAGCTTATTTGTCTATGGAGATAGCCCTTTCTCCAGATATACCCACCTATAGCGGAGGATTGGGGGTTTTAGCTGGAGATACAGTTCGCTCCGCTGCCGATCTCTCTCTCCCTTTTGTGGCTGTAACTCTGATAAGTCGCAAAGGTTACTTGGACCAGAAAATAAGTCCTGAGGGATGGCAAATAGAACAACCTGTAGAGTGGGAACCAGAGAAAGTTCTTACTCCTCTTCCTGTCCAAGTAGAGGTAGAAATTGAAAAGAGAAAAGTAAAAGTAGGAGCATGGGTATATCCTTGGAAAAGTGCCAGAGGAGGAATAGTGCCGGTAATCTTTTTAGATACCAATATCCCTCAAAATGCTCCAGAAGACCGTTCCATCACTGATGCCTTATATGGAGGAGACGGTCGTTACCGCCTAAAACAAGAAGTTGTTTTAGGTATAGGGGGAGCTAGAATGCTGAAAGCTCTAGACTTGGAAGCAAGAAAATATCATATTAATGAAGGCCATGCAGCTTTAGTAACTATAGAACTATTACAAAGCTTTAAGAATTGGGATGTAGAAGCGGTTAAAAATTTATGTGTTTTCACTACTCACACCCCGGTAGAGGCAGGACATGATAAATTTCCCTATGATTTAGTAAAAGAAGTATTAGGTGAACCCATTCCTCTTCCTTTGCTTCAGCAATTGGGAGGAAAAGATTGTTTAAATATGACCCTTTTAGCACTAAACCTCAGTGGATATGTTAATGGGGTAGCCAAAAAACATAGAGAAATTTCTCTCCATATGTTTCCAGGATACGATATTCACTCTATCACCAATGGAGTACATAGTTTCACCTGGACTTCCCCAATTTTCCAAGCTCTTTTTGACCGCTATATTCCGGGATGGGCTCAAGAGCCAGAACTTCTGGCTCGGGCTGATATTATATCTAATCAGGAAGTTTGGACTGCCCACCAGAAAGAAAAGGCTCAACTTCTGCAGTTAATCAAAGAAAAAAATAATATAGAGATGAGTGAGGAAATACTTACTTTAGGATTTGCTCGCCGTATGACTGCTTACAAAAGACCCAGTCTTATTTTTACCGATATGGAAAGGTTAAAAAGTATAAATCGCGCAGAAAAATTACAAATCGTGTTTGCTGGTAAGGCTCATCCTTATGATTATGAGGGTAAAAAAATCATCCAGCAAATCATTCAATATTCTCGTGAGTTAAGCCCAGAGATAAAAATAGTTTTTTTGGAAAATTACAATTTAGAATTAGCGAAAAAAATAATAGCAGGAGTAGATGTATGGGTGAATACTCCTATGAGGCCACTGGAGGCTTCAGGTACAAGTGGGATGAAAGCGGCTCATAATGGAGTAATTAACTTCAGCGTGCTTGACGGATGGTGGATAGAGGGCTGTATTGAGGGGATAACGGGATGGTCTATCGGACCAGGAAGCGAAGAGGATGGAAATTCTCAAGAGGTTTTCCGAAAAGAAATAAATGACTTTTATGGCAAATTAGAGTATGTTATAGCTCCTACTTACTATCATCATCGGGAACAATGGATTCAATTAATGAAAAATTCTATTACCAAAATCGCTTCTTATTTTCATGCTCACCGGATGATGGAAAGTTACATAACTGAAGCCTATTTCCATCAACCCTTTCTCCCTTTACCTAACGGTTCGATGGCAAAAACAGACCAGCATCCGTAGCTTAAACTACAAACACCACTGTATAGCGTCCTGTAAAAACCGGTTAAGCCGTTAACATTAAGACAAGTGATTGACCCGGGGATCTTAACTTCTGGGTCAATCACTTGTCTTAATAGAGAACCTCATTTTTTAACTCTTCGAGGAGCTCTAAAAACTTCTCTACCACCTGAGGGTCGAAATGATGGCCAGCTTGTTCTTTTATATATTCTAAAGCTTCCTTTTGAGA
>JARRCQ010000128.1 GCA_029982105.1 Candidatus Atribacteria bacterium
CTTTTTCTAGCTCCCTCCGCAATTCTTTATTATCCAATTCCCCGTCGGGGTCTAAAAAGGAATTTTGCTCTATTAATTCTCCCCACTCTGTTTCTTCTTCCTCTCCCACCGGGGTATTGAGAGAAAAAAAGAGAATCTTTCTCCGCCGAAAATAGTCTCGACAAACATTAAGAGCGATGCGAAAAAGCCAGGTAGAAAACTCATAAGTATGGTCATATTGGCGAAGAGCAAAAAAAGCCTTGGTAAAAGTTTCTTGTGCCAGGTCTTCTGCTTCTTCTTTTTGCTTTACCAAACGATAAATATAGTTAAAGATTTGCTTTTCATAACGGCGTACTAAAAAATAAAATAGGCTCTCGTTACCATTTAACACCTCAATAACGAGCTCCCGATCGCTTTTTTCTTCGTGCATATTGGTCAGTCAATTTTACAAGACATTGTTTTCCAGCCATTCAATACGAAACTGGACATTTTTAATTAAAGAGCTACCATCAGCCCATTTAGCTCCAGGATACTCTCGGATAATCCGCACATAGATGCTGTAAGCTTCCTGATACCTACCCAATTTTTCTAAACAAAGACCTTGATTTAGGAGAGCCGCAGGAGCGATGAGAATCCCGTTGTACCAGGTTCCCTGGGGATAGTTATTCACACAGTTTTGAAAAGCCACCAAAGCTTGATTGTAATCCTCAGCTTTATACCAGGAAGCACCGGCAAAGTATTGGGCATCGTCAGATATATCGGTGTTAGGATAACGCTCTACATATTGGGAAAAAAGAACTGCTGCAGGAGCGTAGGATTCCAATTTGTAGAGGCAATGAGCAGAAGAATAGAGGGCTGTCCTTCCTATTTCCCCGCCATAAGGTTGAGATTGTTGGTAACTAAGATAGGCTTCATGATAAGAACCTAAAATGTAATAGCAATCTCCTATTTCATAATAAGCTACACCCAAAAGGTCGCTTCTTGGATAATTGTTTATCAGCTTTTGGTATTCGGCGATAGCACGTTGATAATCTTTTATCCCTTCACCAAAGCTTTTAGCTAAAAGATATTGAGCATCGTCAGAAAATTCACTATCTGGATAGCTATCTACAACAGTGGATAAAAAGGAAATGGCGTTCTGGAAATCCCCCAGATAATAAAAGGAAGCTCCTTTAACAAAAAGAACCTGAGGCAGTGAGCTCCCTTGCGGGTAATTGGCAAGAAACAAATCCGCTTGCGAGAGAGCTCGCTCGTAAAAGCCTAAATTGTAAAGCTCAAGGATATAATCCCTAAGACTTTCTTCGTCCTCGGGAACTAAATATACCCTCCCTTCTTGATTAATCTTTTCCACCTCTCGGGGTTTCACTTGTGCTTTTATCACCCGTCCTGTATACCCAGGACAAGAAAAGAAAAAGTAGTGTTCTCCAGATGGCAACCCCTCTATAAGGAATTTTCCTTCTTCATTGGTAATAGCTGTAGCTCCTCCTCCCTCCACCACTGCTCCCCCAAGAGGTCCATTTTCTCCCCACACCTCTCCTTCTAAAGAACCTTTTTCTGCCACAGATAAACACCCAGAAAAAATACCCACTACCACAACTAAACTTATTAAGAAGACTACTCTTTTTGTTCTTCTAATTCTTTCCACTTGTCTTTTGCCCAACTGTAAGCTACCTCCTCTTTAGGACAGTTTTCTAAAATAGAAATTAATTCTTGTTTAGCTTCTTCTTGCCTCCCGGCATCAATCAAGGTAGAAGCTAAAAAATAACGGGACTGAAAATCTTCCGGATTTTTATCTAAAATTTTTTTAAAAGCCTCCTCAGCTTTTTCATTATCTCCTTTTCTATAATAAACCCAACCTAAATGGAGGAGATAAAAGGAATTAGAAGGAGCAAGCTCCAGTGCTTTTTCTAAAGCTTCTTGAGCTTTATCCCACTCTTTAGAGTAATCGCTTCTAACTTCATAAATATAACCTAATTCCCACCAGGCATTGTGGTCTTCGGGATGATCTTTTAAATACTCCTCATAAGCCTTTATAGCTTTATCAGAAACGGAAAAAGCCCGGCGATATTTCCTTTGGTCAAAAAGTATTTTCCCTATTTCAAAATAGGCTCGATGTACATCTATTCCTTCTTCCACGCACTGTTCTAAAATTTTCAATGCTTTTTCATTATCTCCTTTTCCTCGAGCTTCTAGAGCCTGATCAAAAAGATTTTCTTCTGCTGCTCTTAACCCTCCTCCACTACCAGAGATAGCCAATATAAATATTATTAAGCATAAAAGGACCTTTTGCATTTTATACTTCACTTCCTGTCTATAGTCAAATAGAGTACAAAACCAGGTATGCCAAAAATAATATTAGGCATCCAGGCCGCTATCATCGGCTCCATTACTCCCCCTCTTCCTAAAGAACGGAAAATAGAAAGCAACATATAATAAGCAAAAGCTAATATGACCGTAACTATAACTCCCACAGTTCTTGTGTCTTTGGTCCGTTGAACTCCCAAAGGCATCCCCATCAGCATAAAAACTAAAGCAGAAAAGGGAATGGAATATTTAAGATGATAAGCTACTTCAAAGTTTTCAGTTTTGGCTCCTGCTTCTTTAAGGATATCAATCTGTTTTTTTAATTCTCGAGAAGCCATTTCTTCCGGACTTCTTTGTTCAGCAAAAAAGCTTTTCAGCTCCTCTTTCATATCTATAACCATTTCTGAAAATTCAATTTCTTGAACGAGCAAGCCTTTCTCATCGTAGCGATGGACTACTCCTTCCTTCAATAACCATTGGTCTTCTAACCACAAAGCACTCTTAGCTAAAATTACATCAGGAAAAGAACGATTTTTGCCTATTTCATAAATAATTACATCTTTCATCTCCCAAGTTTCATTGTCCAATTCGTTAACATAAAAATAGCGGTTTTCAGCATCTCGAAAAAATACATTTTTTTCAATCCTAGGAGGACCCTCTTTATAAACATACTCTCGAATTAAAACCTGAGCTCGGTGATTGGTCTCAGGAACTACGAAATCGTTGAGAGCGAAAGAACCTACGCTCACCAAGATGGAAAAAATAAGGTACGGTAGAATAATTCTTTTTAAGCTTATCCCGCTGGCTTCTAAAGCTATCAATTCGCTATCTCGGGAAAGGCGTCCCAAATTAAGTTCGGAAGCTAACAAACCAGAAATGGGAAAAGTCATTACCATATGAGCAGGGATGTAAAGGAGAAGGATTTCCGAAACGACAAGAAAGGGGACTTTTTTATTGACAAAAAAATCGGCTAACTCAAAAAGGGTTTGCACCAACATTATAATAGTTACTGCCCCTACCCAGGTGAACATGCCGCTTGTGCTATCTTTCATCAAGTAGCGATCCATTATTTTAAGAACCACTATCTTGCACCTCCTTTATTTTCCACCTGGGCGCCAATTATTTTATTCTCCATTATCATATACCATCCAAGAATTCTTTAAAAAGGAGGTTGGATGACCTTTTCCTGTAAAATATTTGCTACTTTCTTTTCTATTTCTTCTAAATATTTAAGTCTTTCGGCATATTTCCCGCCAGCAAAAGGGGTAGAGAGAAAAATATCTACTAAATCCAGAGCCTGCGGTAAGGTAATAGTGCGAGACCCCATAACCAGAACGTTGGCATCATTATGGCTGCGAGCCATATCGGCAGTGAAGGGGTTGAAGCATAATACTGCCCGGATACCGGGGTAGCGATTAGCAGCCACCGACATTCCTCCCCCCGTTCCACAAATAAGGATACCTCGTTCGAAATCACCATTCAACAAACCCTCTGCAACTGCTTGAGCATAAGGAGCAGTAGCTACTGGATGTTCATCTTGAGTTCCTACATCAACTACTTCATATCCTTCTGCGGATAACTTCTCTTTTATCGCTTCTTTAAAAGCAAAACCAGCATGGTCAGAACCGATTCCTATTTTCAAGTCTTATCACCCTTTTTCTTACCGAAGAATAACCTCTCCTTTTCCTTTATTGTATCATAAAAACCTATATCGTAGTTCCTACTCTTATAGAGGCAAGAGACTCTGTGCTATTTGTAAGTATATGAAAACTCCTATGATATCCACTATGGTGGTAATTACTGGTGTTGCAGCAATGGCAGGGTCGAGTTTAATTTTTTTGAACAGTATCGGTAAAAATATGCCAATAAGGTTGGAAATAAAAACAATTATCCCTACTGAAATGGCTAACACCAGCCCCAGTAGTAATGATTCTCGGAGAAAAACAACTCGGGCCATTGCCACAATCCCCAGAAGAACTCCCAAAACTCCACCAATCAGAGCTTCAGAGAGAATCATTTTCCAAAGATAACGCCCTTCCAACTTTCCTAAGGCTAATTCTCTCACCACTAAAGTGGTAGATTGACTTCCTACGTTTCCTCCTGCATCAGTGAGCATAGGGATAAAAAAGGAAAGCGCTATCACGGACTGAAGAACATTCTCAAAGTTTTGCATAACAAAGCTGGTAAAAGTTCCCATAACAAGAAGAATAGCAAGCCATAAGAAACGGCTTTTAATTTTCTGTCTCGCCGGGGCGCGAAGATATTCATCTTCAGTAGTTACAATAGCAGCCAAACGGTGTAAATCTTCAGTAGCTTCTGCTTCAATAATATCAATAGCATCATCAATAGTTACTGCTCCTACCAGCCGTCCTTCTTGGTCAACAACCGGAACAGCGAGAAGGTCGTATTTTTGAATAATTTGAGCTGCCTTTTCCTGGTCATCATCGGTAAAGACAAAAACAAAATCCCGATTCATAATTTCTCCTACTTGTTCTTCTGGAGAAGCAAGCACTAAGTTTCGCAAAGTTGCTATTCCTCGAAGATGACGCTCAGCATCAATAACATAGGCAGTGTAAGCAAGCTCTTCGGGAGGATTTAGGCGTCGGATGCGATTTAGAGCTTGTTCTACGGTGTAGAATTCTTTAAGGTCAATAATATGAGGGCTCATAATCCGCCCAGCGCTGTTTTCTGGATATCCCAACATGCTGGCAGCAATGTTACGTTGTGCAGGTTCTAAAAGATTGAGGAATTTTTTGACTACTTTAGCGGGAAGCTCATCAAATAATTCTGTTCGGTCATCAGGAGACATTTGATTTAAAATTTGGGCTACTCCTTCATCGGTGAAATGGCGCAGAAGATTCTCCTGTTGTTCAAAATCCAATTGTTCAAACACAGCAATGGCTTGATTTTTGTTGAGGAGGCGAAAAACAAGCACTTGCTTTCGAGTATCGAGAGAAGCTATAACTTCAGCAACGTCTACAGGATGTAAAGAGTTAACTTGTTTTTTTGCTTCGCTATAGCGCCCTTCTTCTAAAAGAGAACTAATTTCCTCGGCAAGCTCATAAATATCCTTTTTGATTTCCATTTCCACTCTTCTCACCTCTTTTCTTTTTTCTTACCCTTCCAATATTTTCTACTCATATCGGGTACTCTCGTAGCTTTCCGTATCTGCCAGTC
>JARRCQ010000129.1 GCA_029982105.1 Candidatus Atribacteria bacterium
AAGCCGAAAAAACAAACCACTTGATGGTTTTAGTAAAGTTGTTTTGATTTTATCTCGTAATTGTGCTGATATCCCCTTTCCTTCTTCTATGTATTTTTCTCCTTTTTGGGAGGAGGAAGTAAAAAAAAGAGTGGAAGAAGTCTATTCTTCTTTGGCTCGAGAGGGATTTTCCTGGTTAGAATTGGGCTCTCACTCTGAAGAAATTAAATCACTAAACTGGTTTTTCCCCCAGTTACTTTATGCCTCTCCAGGGAAGATTTTGATCCATAAAGGTAAATTGGGAGCTCTTATAAATTATCAGGATCATTTATCTTTGTTTTTAGAAGGTGAGTACTATAATTTAGAATCTTACTGGAAAAGATTGAGTAAATGGGATGACTTCTGGGAGAGTCATCTTCCATATGCCTATAGTGAGCAATGGGGATATCTCACTTCTTCTCCTTCGCGTTTGGGAACTGGTTTTAAAATCTATATGAGAATGCACTTGCCGGCCCTCTCTTTTTTATATGGCGAAAGGAAACTTCTTCAGTGGTTTAAGGATAACGATAAAATTGTAGTGGAAGTTTATGGGGAAAATGAACAGATTCTGGCTCATCTCTTTATGGTTTCTAATCTTTTTACTTTAGGGGTAAAAGAAAAAGAAGTTTTAAAGACGATGCAAGATTTTGGGAAAGGAATTTGGGAATGGGAAAAACAAGCCCGGGCATCTTTGGTAAAATCTTCTCCTCGTCAGGGTGTTTTCTGGCAGATGGTAGAAAATTTATATCAAGAGTTGATAGGAGGAAATGCAGAAGGAGATGAAAAAAAGTTTTTAGATTTTATTTCTTTTTGGCTTTTGGCTCGAGAAGAGGGAATATTGCCTGAGAGTCGGGGTTTTCAATTTGTGAAGGCTAATGATTTAGGAAACAAAGTAGTAAACAGGGGGTCATTGAGGGGGCAAGTGTTGAAAGTACTTGATTTCTTAGGAATAGATTTAGGGAGGATATTTAGCGATGTTTGAGAGATATACAGAAAGAGCTCGGAAAGTGATTATCTTAGCTCAAGATGAGGCTGTGCGCCTCAAGCACAACCATATTGGGACAGAACACCTTCTTTTAGGTTTGTTGCGGGAGCGAGAGGGAGTTGCAGCTAAGATATTGGATAGCTTTGATATAACTATGGATTTAGTTCGAGCAGAGCTGGAAAATTTTGTAGATCAGAGAGAATATCAGAGTTCTCGAGAAGTAGCTTTTACTCCTCGAGCTAAAAGAGTTTTAGAGTTAGCTTTAGATGAAACTCGTCGCTTAGGCCATAACTATGTGGGTACAGAGCATATTCTTTTAGGTATTCTTCGAGAAGGAGAAGGAGTAGGAGCACAGATTTTGCAGCGCTTGGGTTTAGACTTAGAAGCAGTCCGGGCTAAACTTTATGAAATTTTAAATGAAAATCCCGAAGAAGGAGGACTGCCTGAGATTAATAGTCCTTCTCGAGAAAGCCACACTCCAGTGCTGGATGAGTTTAGTCGGGATTTAACCCAATTGGCCGCCGAAAACAAGTTAGACCCGGTTATTGGTCGGGAAAAAGAAATTGAGCGAGTAGTGCAGGTTTTAAGCCGTCGCACTAAAAATAACCCTGTTCTTCTTGGAGAACCAGGCGTGGGTAAAACTGCGATTGTTGAAGGCCTGGCCCAAAAAATAATAAAAGGAGATATTCCGGAAACTTTAAAAGGTAAAAGAGTAGTAAGCTTAGACTTAGCTGCTATAGTAGCTGGTACCAAATATCGAGGAGAATTTGAAAAACGACTGAAAAAAATAGTTTCAGAAATTGTGCAGAGCAAAGAAGTGATTCTGTTTATCGATGAAATTCATACCTTAGTAGGAGCAGGGGCAGCAGAAGGAGCAATTGATGCCGCTAATATTCTAAAGCCCGCTTTAGCTCGAGGTGAATTGCAGACTATAGGCGCTACTACTATTATGGAATACCGCAAGTATATAGAGAAAGACTCTGCTTTAGAGAGAAGGTTCCAGCCTGTTTATGTAAATGAGCCCTCAGTGGAAGTGAGTGTAGAAATATTGCGAGGACTTAAAGAACGTTATGAAGAACATCATCGAGTGAAGATAACTGACCAGGCAGTAGAAGCAGCGGTGAAACTTTCTCAGCGATACATTGCTGACCGTTATCTTCCAGATAAAGCTATTGATGTTATGGATGAAGCTTCCAGTCGAGTTAAACTGCAAGCTACAGTTTTACCTGAGAACTTAAAAAAGCTGGAAAAAGAAGCAGAGGAGATAAAAAAGCTAAAAGAAAAAGCAGTCAAGAACCAAGATTTTGAAGAAGCAGCTCATTATCGAGATGAAGAAGAAAAGCTGAGAAAGATGTATCGAGATAAGAGGGAGGATTGGTTGAAAGAAGTAGATAACTCTCGGCCTCTGGTGGAAGAAGAGGATATTGCTAATGTAGTTTCTGTCTGGACTGGTATTCCAGTTTCTCGTTTAGATGCTGAGGAAAAAGAAAAATTAGTTAATATGGAGAGGGAAATCCACCAGCGTATAATAGGACAAGAAGAAGCAGTAGAAGCGGTATGCAGAGCTATCAGGCGCTCTCGAGCTGGGCTCAAAGATCCCAACCGTCCTATTAGTTCATTTATATTTCTTGGCCCTTCGGGAGTGGGTAAAACCGAATTGGCTAAAGTTCTAGCAGAATTCCTTTTTGGTAAGGAAGATAATCTTATCAGCTTAGATATGTCAGAATATATGGAAAAATTTACTGTTTCCCGTTTAATTGGCTCTCCTCCAGGGTATGTGGGTTATGAAGAAGGAGGACAATTAACGGAGAAAGTGAGAAGAAAACCATATTCTGTGGTTCTCTTCGATGAGATAGAAAAAGCCCATCCCGATGTTTTTAACATTCTATTGCAGATTATGGAAGAGGGTCGTTTAACCGATGCCCAAGGGAGAGTAATAGATTTTAAAAATACCATTATCATTATGACTTCTAACTTGGGAGCCCGTCTCATTTCTTCCCAATCCGGTATTGGTTTTGGTGATAGATTAGAAAAGGAAGTTATGTCTTATCAAGATATTAAGCAAAGAGTTACTGAGGAAGTAAAGAAAGTTTTTACCCCAGAATTCTTGAATCGAGTGGATGAGATTATTGTATTCCGACCTCTAAATCAGAAAGAAATCGAAGCTATAGTGGATCTAATGATGAAAGAAACTAAAAAGCGCTTGAGAGAGCATAAAATGGAAATAGACCTAACGCCGGAAGCTCGTTCTCTTATTGCTCGGGAAGGATACGATCCTAACTTTGGAGCTCGACCTCTGCGCCGGGCCATTCAAACTTTGATAGAAGACCCTCTTTCGGATCTTATGCTCAAAGGTGTGTTCAAGGAAGGAGACAGAGTTTTAGTAGGGGTAGAGGAAGGAAAAATAAACTTTACCAAGTTACTCCCTCTGGAACTTTCCTTGAAAAGCTAAAATAACGTGAGTTACCGTTGTAGTAATTGTGGTTATTCCACTCCTCGTTGGTTAGGAAAGTGTCCTCAATGTGGGGAGTGGAATTCTTTTTTGCCTGTTTCTCGAGAAGAAACCAAAGAGAGAGAGAAACCTTCTTATTCTCCTCCTGTTTCTCTATCAGAAATTAAAGAAAAAAATCTTCCCTTGGGTAATCGTTTTTCTACTGGATTGGGAGAAGTAGATCGGGTTTTAGGAGGAGGAGTGGTAGAAGGTTCTTTAGTTCTCTTGAGTGGAGACCCTGGTATTGGGAAATCTACTTTACTATTAAAAATAGCTGAAGGCATTGCTCGGGAAGGAAAAAAAGTCCTTTATGCCAGTAGTGAGGAATCTCTTTATCAAGTTTATCTGCGAGTAGAGAGATTGGGCTTAGACTCTAATCCTCCTCTTTTTCTTCTTTCTACTAATTCTTTTGAAGAAGTGAGAGAAGGGATTTCTTCTCTTCGGCCTCAGGTGGTAATTGTTGATTCTATCCAGAATTTAGGGCGGGATAATTTAGAGTTTTTGCCGGGGAGCATAGCTACTCTTCGAGATTTAAGTTCTCGGTTTATGGAAATAGCGAAGAGGGAAAATGTAGCTCTTTTTTTAGTAGGGCATGTGACTAAAGAAGGTGCTATTGCCGGGCCTAAAGTTTTGGAACATTTAGTAGATGTAGTGTTGTATCTAGAAGGTGATGCCAACCATCCTCTGCGTCTTTTGCGGAGTATGAAAAATCGCTTTGGCTCCACCCAAGAAGTGGGGATTTTGGAGATGCAAGAAAGAGGATTGGTAGAAGTGAGAGACCCCTCTCATTATTTTATGGAGGATAGTAGATTAACTGGTATAGGCACTGCTCGCACCGTTTGGGCAGAAGGGAAGAGAGCAATGGTGTTGGAAATCCAATCTCTGGTGCATCCCAGCTATTTTGACTTTCCTCGCCGGGTAAGTTTGGGTATGGATTTAAATCGTCTTCATTTGCTTTTGGCAGTTGTGGAGAAAAATACTCGTTTACGTTTCTCCAGGCACGATGTTTATCTCAGTATGGTAGGGGGAATTAAGACCTCAGAAACTGCTTTAGACCTTCCGGTATGCTTTAGTTTGATGTCTTCTCGCTTGAACCGAGAAATAAATAAAGAAACGGTTTACTTAGGAGAAGTAGGGTTAAGCGGAGAAATTCGCCCTGTTCCTCTTTTGGAACAGCGAGTTAATGAATCTGCCCGAATGGGAATAAAAAGAGTAGTAATTTCTTCTTATTATCCATCTTCTTCTCTTACCGAATTGGGAGGGAAGATAGCTCTGGTAGGCTATTCTACTATTAGAGAAGCATTGGAAAAAGAAGGTCTCTTGAATTAGGCATACTAAAAATACCCCGGTGTTACTATTTTCCAATTTATATGCCAGCAGCGATAAAAGTTAGCTCTAAAAGCTGATACTATTCATCAAGAAATCTATAAGAGACGCTGTCTTATAGAATCTTTCTTTGGAACTATCAAGGGGATAATGGTGAGCTATCTTGAAGAACGTACCGAAAAGATGGCTTTTCAGGTAGTCTTTCTTGACTTGCTCTCTGGAATATAGGAAATATCCTTTTTATTCTCTTTGTAACCCTAAGGTGTAGGAAGAATTTTCAAACAGTCTCAGTACTAATATAATAATTTCAGGACTACAAAGGGTTTTAGATAATTTACTGAAAAAACAGGCTGGTAAATCAAAGATTTATATCTCAAGTACACCTAAAAACAGAAGGTTTTTCTGGGAAAAACCTTCTGTTTTTCCAAAATCATCGGCAAAGTTTTAGTTTTTACTCTCTTACTTTCCCCACCGGCATAATATAGAGAGGCACCTCTTCCGGAGGTAAAGAAATTACCTGGGCAACTTCCTCATCATAAAAAGCACCGATAGCTACCGTTCCTAGTTTCAGCGCCTCAGCTTGTAAGTAGACATTTTGTGCTGCATGCCCTGCCTCCATATAGACATAGCGAATTCCTCACTCTCCATACTTTGCAGTGGTTATCTCATAAAT
>JARRCQ010000130.1 GCA_029982105.1 Candidatus Atribacteria bacterium
AAAGAAAAAGTGAAAGATGTTTTAGTTCGAGCTTATAAGTATAATGGAGGAGTTACTTTTTGGGAATTATTTGCAACTACCAGTGACCCTGGTCAATGGGAAGAGCAATGGTTTCTCCTCCGTAAATATTATCAATCTCAAAATGACAGTCTGGGGCGCTATTTAGAAGAGAAGGAAATTAAGGAAAATAAGGAGAAAGAGTTGGCGCAAATGATTCGCTTGGAGTTGGTATTAAAAGAGCAAGCACTTTTGGAAAACGAAAAGTTAGCCAAACTTAAAGATACCCGAGAGAAAATGCGGCAAAAGATTGCCTCGGATAAGAAACAATTTGAAAAAACAAAAAATGAATTGGTTAAAGCTCAAAAGGAGTTGGAAAATTTGATTGCTAAACTCCAGGAAGATATAAGAAAGAGAAGAGAGAGTCAGCCTCCTGTTTCTATTACCCCGGTGAAACAGGGACGCCTTTTTTGGCCGGTGCAGGGTACAGTCATTGAAGGTTTTGGAGAACGAAAAGACCCTCGTTATGGAATTTCCTTTTATAATCCGGGTATAGATATAGGAGCGGAGAAGGGGGCTCCAGTTTTTGCTGCTCACGATGGAGTGGTGATTTTAGCCCAAACTCTTCGGGGTTATGGGAAAACTATCCTTTTAGATCACGGAGATATAATAACTATGTATGCTCATTTAGGGGAAATAAAAGTGGCAGGGGGGCAAGAAGTAAAAGGGGGAGAAGTTATTGGTACAGTAGGCGATACCGGTCTTGCAGAAAGACCTCTTCTTCACTTTGAAGTGAGAGTAGGAAGTAGTGCTCGAGAAGAAGACCCCCTCAAGTGGCTGAGATAGGAGATTAGGAAATGAAAAACAAAGAAATCTGGTTGATTGGTTGTTTAATTGCTTTATTGATAGTAATTATGGTTTGGGAAAACCAGGACAATAAAGGAGTTTATGGCTTAGAAGATACTGTGGCATTAGATAAGTGGCAACCTTTTCTTGAAACTCTCCTTTTATTGGAGGACAATTTTTATTCTGATACACCCCTGGATGATAAGGTTTTGATGGAAGAAGCCATTCGAGGAGTGCTAAAGGCCACTGGCGACCCTTATGCTCGTTATTTGAATGAAGAAGATTATAAAATGGAAAATTCTGACCGGATAGAAGGAGAATTTTCTGGTTTGGGTATAGTTATAGCTATTAAAGATGATAAACTTACCGTTATTTCTCCTTTTCAAGGCTCTCCAGCAGATAAAGCAGGAATTAAAGCTGGAGATATCATTGTAGAGATAGATGGAGTGCCCACGCTGGGTATGTCCTCTGATGAAGCAGTACGAAAGATGAGGGGAGAACGAGGAACTAAGGTTACCTTAACCATTTACAGAGAGGGAGAAGAAGAAAACATTGTGGTAGAAGTAGTGCGAGATATAATCAAAATTCAAAGTGTGAAATGGGAAATACTCTCTGAAGGTATCGGACTTATCACTATTTCTGAGTTTCATGGTCGGACTCAAGAAGAGTTAAAAAAAGCCTTAAGTGATTTGCAAGCTCAAGGAGCAAAGGGCTTAATTTTGGATTTGCGCAATAACCCTGGTGGACTTTTGCAAAGTGCAGTTTTAGCTTCGGGGATGTTTGTTCCTCGAGGTTATCCTCTCTTAATTGTGGAAGATAGAGAGGGGGAAAGAGAGAACATATATAACTTTGTAGACCCCCTCTGGAAAGGGCCAATGGTTTTGGTGGTAAATAAAGGAACGGCAAGTGGCGCAGAGATACTGGTGGGAATTTTGCGTGTTCATTTAGGTGCAGAGTTGGTGGGAGAGACCACTTTTGGTAAGGGAGTGATTCAAGAAGTTTTCCCTCTTTCTCATGGTGGAGGGGTGATTTTTACTGTTTCTAAATATTACCTTCCCGATGGGACAGATTTAAATGGTAAAGGTTTAGAACCAGACATTCTGGTGAGCGAAGAAGAAGAGCAACTTAAAAAAGCGGAGGAAGAGCTACGTAAATTAATCAATGAGAAAGCCTTGGTTTCGTAAACCTGTTCTGTGGATTATTCTGGGTTTATTAGCCTGGAGTTTATTTCTTTTGTGGGGAGAATGGCAAAAAGGAGAAAAAGTAAATAACCATTACTTGACCCTGGCTAAACTCTATCCCCGAAATGAAGAAAAGTTTTTAGCTCTTTTTCTTCTTGAAGAGATAAAAAAAGATGCTCCCCTTCAGGTGGTTAAAACTCCCGAAGAGGGAGGAAATTGGGAAGTTCAAGTTACTCTGGATAGCCAAGAATCGCGAGAGGAATTTTCTCAGAAGATGGTAGATTTATTTCAGTTGGTTTCCTCTTTTGGTTTTGTGGTAAAGGAGGAAAAAGAGGAAGAGAAAGATTTTTATTCTATTTTTCGAGGAACAGAACCCTGGTTCTTTCTCAAAGCTTTTATTCCTCCTCGAGCTCGAGTAGCGTTGGTTATCGACGATTTGGGCTATAACCTGGATATGGATGAGCGGTTTTTAAATTTACCGGTAAAACTAAATGTTTCTATTTTCCCCCATCTTCCCTTAAGTAGAAAAATTGCTTCTTTAGCTCAAGAAAAAGGGAAAGAAGTGCTTATTCACTTTCCTATGGAAGCAGAAGATGCTCGAGAAAATAGCAAAGAAACATTTTTACTCCGGGTGGGAGATAGTCGGGAAGAAGTCCAAAAAAAATTGGAAGAGGCTTGGCGCTTGATTCCTCAAGCTAAGGGAATAAATAATCACAAGGGCTCTCGAGCGACTTCTGATTATCTGCTGATGAGCTACTTTGTTGATAGCTTGAAAGGGAAGGAGTTATATTTTCTGGATAGTTTAACTTCCTCTAATTCGGTGGCTTATCGTTTAGCTTCTCAGGGGGGGATTCCTTCGTTTCGCCGGGATGTATTTTTGGATGGAGAACCTTCCTTTTCTTACGTTATGGCTCAATTAAAGAAAACAGTGGAGATAGCCAAGAAAGAAGGAGAAGCTATTGCTATTGGTCATCCTAATGAGGCAACTTGTGAAGCCATTTACCAGTTCGTAACTGGTTTTTCTGAACCGGGAGTAGAATTTGTTTTTCTTTCAGAAATGGAGGGAAGAAAGTGAACTTTGTAGATGATAATAATTGTTTATTCTGTGGTAGTCAAAATCCTTATGGTTTTCATTTAGTGTTTCGACAAGAAGATAATTTTGCCGTTACAGAAACTTCGGTTCCCTGGTATTATCAAGGATTTAAAGGGGTAGTCCATGGAGGGATAGTGGCAGCTCTTTTAGACGAAGTCATGTCTCATAGCTTGAAAAACGCGGGAATTGAGGCAGTAACTGGTACTTTAGAAGCGCGGTACATAAAACCTCTTTTAACTGAAAAACCTCTCGTTGCTCGAGGTCGGGTAGTTAAGCAAGAGGGAAGGATAATAGAGGCACAAGGAGAAGTAATTCAAGAAGGAGAAGTAGTAGCTCGAGGAAAAGGAATTTTTGTCATACCTCGAGAAAGGAGTGAAAAAAATGGCTGAAGTGAGGACTCGATTTGCTCCCAGTCCTACTGGTTTTTTGCATTTAGGAGGAGCAAGGACGGCTCTATTTAACTGGGCATTGGCTCGTAAAGAAAAAGGTAAGTTTATTTTAAGAATCGAAGATACCGACGTAGCTCGCTCTACCGAAGAAGCGGTGGAAGTGATTTTAGATAGCCTCAAGTGGTTAGGGCTATATTGGGATGAAGGGCCTTATTTTCAAAGTAAGCGTTTAGAAATTTACCGACAATATGCTCTCCTGCTTCAGGAAAAAGGTTTAGCTTACGAATGTTTTTGTACTCCCGAAGAGCTGGAAGAGAGAAGACAAAAAACTATGGCTCAAGGTGAGAATTGGCGCTATGATCGTAAATGCTGGAATCTGAAAGAAGAAGAAAAGGAAAAGCTTAGACAGGAGGGAAGAAAGTCGGTTTTGCGCTTTTATATCCCCCCCGGGGAAACTACTTTCATAGATATGTTACGAGGAGAAGTTCATTTCCAGAATGAAGAATTAGATGATTTTGTGATTATGAAATCAGACGGGATGCCTACCTATAATTTTGCCTGTGTGGTAGATGATGCTCTAATGAAGATTTCTCACGTAATCCGGGGTGATGATCATATTTCCAACACCCCCCGGCAGGTTTTACTTTATCAGGCTTTGGGTTTCCCTCTTCCTCAATTTGCTCATATCCCTATGATTTTAGGTAAAGATAAAACTCGCCTGAGCAAAAGGCATGGCTCTCCCTCGGTTACCTATTATCGAGACCAGGGTTATCTTCCTGAAGCTCTTTTTAATTATTTAGCTCGCTTGAGCTGGGCTAGTGGAGAAGAGGAAAAGGAAATATTTTCTCGAGAAGAGATAGTAGAGAGATTTTCTATAGAAAATGTTACTAAACATGCGGCAGTTTTTGACCTGGATAAGCTGAACTGGATGAATAGTGTCTATATTCGCCAGGCGGACAATAAATATCTATGCTCTATTTTAGAGGAAATCTTGGTGCGAAAAGGAAGGATAAAGCCCGAAGAAATTACCTCTGCTCATCGGGAATATTGGGAAAAAGTAATAGACCTGATGAAAGAGAGGATTAAATACTTGGCTCAACTGGAAGAGGAAGCCAGTTACTTTTTTACTGAGGAAGTGGAGTTTGACCCTCCTGCTTTTGAGCAGGTTTTAGGAGGGGAAGAAGTAGAAGAAATACTAAAAGATTGCGAAGAAATGTTATCTCAGATAGAGGATTTTCGAGCTCCGATTTTAGAGGAAGCAGTGAGAGAAATGGCAGAGAAGCGAGGAGTTAAAGCAGCGAAATTTATCCATCCTCTACGGGTAGCAGTGTCGGGGAAAAAGGTGGGACCAGGACTTTTTGAGCTTCTGGAGGTATTAGGAAAAGAAAAAGTGATAAAAAGAATCCAGAGAGCCAAGAACTTGATTAAAGAACCTCGTTTTCCTCAAAATAGTGGTGGTGAGTGATGTGGGAGAACAGATAGAAATCACCCCTCAGTTTTCCGAAGCGCTCGAGCTTTTAGAAAACACCTCGCGCAGTGTATTTATTACTGGAAAAGCGGGGACGGGAAAATCTACTCTTCTACGAATTTTTCGTGATAATACCAAAAAGAAAGTGGTGGTTTTAGCTCCTACTGGTGTTGCTGCTTTAAATGTTAGAGGGCAAACCATCCACTCTTTTTTTCGATTTAAACCGGATATAACTCAGGATAAGGTAAAAAAGATTACTAAAAAAGGCAACAAAAATATTTATAAAGAAGTAGATACCATCGTAATAGATGAGATTTCGATGGTTAGGGCTGACCTTTTGGATTGCGTGGATAAGTTTTTGCGCCTTAATAGTGGTAAAGCCAAAGAACCTTTTGGTGGGAAACAAATGATTTTTATTGGTGACCTTTATCAACTCCCTCCGGTGGTTAAGACAAAAGAGAGAGAAATTTTTAGTTGCTGCAGATAAATAATATTTTAAAAA
>JARRCQ010000131.1 GCA_029982105.1 Candidatus Atribacteria bacterium
CAGAGAAATATTTCTCTGGAAGGCTTTTCTCCTTTTCTCCTTGCCACCTTTTATTATAACACAATTAACCTTTGTTTTGAAGGTTAGAAAGGAAAACAAATAAAAGGAGACCAAGATAAATCCAGATAAAGTTTTCCGCCCAAAAAGAATGGGGGTAGTTTTCTAAAAGAGCTAAATACAGAAAGGGAGAAATTAGAACTAAAGCCATCATAGTGGTAATTAGTCTCAAGACTTTTACTCCTTATGAGATAGGATGCAAAATAGCTTTCCTTTTCTCCCAACCTACTAAGTGATTAAATCCTGAATAGCGCAAAAGCGCAAGAGCCTCTTCAAAATCTTTTCCTACCTCTTCTGGCCGATGAGCGTCAGAGCCAAGACATACATTCAAACCTAACTTCCGGGCTTCTGTAAGAATAGAAGCTGCGGGATAAAGTTCTCTTACGGGTTTACGTCGACCAGCAGTATTAAGCTCTATAGCTAAATTTTGCTCTCGACAAACTTGCAGAGCTTCTGTTTCTCCTCTAATCTCTTTGGTAGGTAGAAAACCAAACTTTTTAGGTAAGTCAAAATGAGCAACGACATCAAAAAACCCAGTCTTCATCCCGGCAATGAGAGTTTGGTAATAAGTTTCATAAATCTTGTTTATATCTCTCTCTTTATATACATAAAGATACTGAGGATTATCAAAAGGCCAATCTTCAAGATAATGAACAGAGAGTAAAAGGTAATCCCAGGGATAAAAGTCTACTATGGATTGTAATTCTTCTTCTTTTCCCGGGATAAAGTCCACTTCCAATCCCAAACGAATAATAATAGAAGAGCGATATTTTTTCTGTAAGGACTCTACCTCTTGGATGTAAAGAGCTAACTCCTCTTCGGGAATAGCTGATTCTCTCTTCCTTTTTTCTGGAGGAAGAAAATACTGTGGGGAATGGCCAGAAAAACCAATTTCACTAAGTCCTTTTTTTAGAGCCTCTTCAATATATTCATTATAACTCCCTTGTGCATCACCGCAGCGAGGAGTATGGATATGATAATCACCCAGAAACATTCTTAAAAATTTTTAAAAAGAAAAAGGAGAGACTAAAGTCTCTCCTTTAATTTATAATTATACTTATTTTTTCCTAACTGCTTCTTTGAGGCTTTTTCCCGGACGGAAGAAGGGAATGGTAGCTTCAGGAATACGAATTTCCTTACCTGTTTGAGGGTTTCTTCCTCTTCTTGCCGCTCTCTTTTTCACTCCAAAAGTTCCAAAACCCACCAACTGTACCTTGCCACCTCTTTCAATCTCTCCCTGAATCACTCCTAAAAACGCATCCACAATTTTTGCCGTGTCCTTCTTGGTAACATCTACTCCTTCTTTTTTTAATTCTTCAGAAAGAGTGCTAACAAATTCTTGCCTGTTCATACTTCCCTACCTCCTTAATATTTGATTTACTTTCTCCCTTAAGCAGGGAGCACTATAAATCTAATAGCCGTTTTTTCTGTATCATCAATTTTCACATCCACAAAAGCAGGTATGCAAACCAGATCAATACCGCTCGGAGCCAAATAACCCCGTGCAATGGCAATAGCTTTTACTGCTTGATTTACCGCTCCTGCTCCCACTGCCTGCATCTCTGCCCTACCTTGCTCTCTAATTACTCCAGTTAATGCTCCAGCTAAAGATACTGGCCTGGTTTTAGAAGATATCTTTAAAAGCTCCATATCTTTACCTCCTTAGCGTTTAAAAATGCTATTTTTTAAGGAAAATATCTTTCTACTTCTGGAGGATAATCTTATCCCTCCTTTTATCTTATTGTAGCGCATTTTACAAGAGTTGAACACTATATAAAATAAAATTTAGCAAGATTTCGTAATAACACTTTGTATTTTTCTTAAAAGTGAGCAGAAGATAGATAACTTGGTTTCTCTTCTAAAAGCTTTTTAAGTTTATTAATTAAATTCTTCTCGTTGTCATAATGTAAAATTTGCAATGCATCATCTAAAGAGCGCCACCCTACTTCTTCAATCTCTGTCTCCTCTTTTTTCCCCTCCCCTACTACCTCCATAAGGAAAAAAGATGCTGTTTCTCGGAAAGTTTGACTATCCCTAGTATAGCGGAAACTAATTTCTCCTACTCGAGGTCCTATTTTAACTTTATAACCAGTTTCTTCTTCTACTTCTCGAGAAGCAGTTTCTTCTTCTTTTTCCCCTTTCTCTTTATGACCCTTGGGAAGAGTCCACAGTCCTGAGTCGCTCTTTTTGACTAAAAGCACTTGCCATTTACCATTGTTTCTTCTCACTACTAATCCTCCGCTTGAGTGTACTTCAATCTCAAACTGCTCTCCCTTTTTTTGTAAAATTAAATCTCCTTGTCTTACTCCTAACTCTCGAGCTACAGGGATACATTTAGCTTTGAGGAGAAAATAAATATTTCCTTCTGCTTCGCTTAAGGTCTCAAAATTACCTTGACCTTTAGAAATAATCATGTCTACTTCTTTCCACAATTTCTGTAAAGAAAGAGGAGCTCTTTCTAAGGCTATTCCTACTTCAGCCTGCCCAGTAGTTAAAATTTCTGCTATTTTGTCGATACCTGCTTCTTGAGCATCTTCTAAAATAGCATCATTAGATACAGGACCTCCTTTAACCACGAAAAAAATCTTCCTCCCCGGAGATATTTCCTCTAAAAGAATTCGGTCAAAAACTATTTCTCCTGCATTATCTCCCACGTAAATCAAGGTATGAGCATTTTTTAAATCCTCTACCCAGGAAGCAAATTGATATCTTCCCCATTGAGCATAATCAACTTCTTCTAAAACTCCCTCTACTTTTATATCTCGATAAACTCCTAAGTCAATCAAGTTTCCAGCTATAGCTACTTTTACTGCTCGCTCTAACCTATTTTCTCCTTTTTCTACCCAATTTTTAAGTTGAGGATAAAGTTGAAGCGCTGCTCGATTATGGTCTCTTTTGATTCGATAAAATATATCCTCTATTCCCACTATTTTTTTAGTAACATCGTGAGCCAAAGTAGTCATATAGGCAGGAGTCCAATTTTGGTCGGCCCGAGCATAAACGGCGCAAACCTCTTGAGAAACTTTCCAAATAGTGTCATTGCTTTTTCCTGCTATTTCAGTAGCCTCTTGAGCTTGTCTTATACTACAGCAAAAACATTCCGGTTGAGCTTTCATTCTTCCACCTTCACCTTTCCAGTCTTAACTTCTGCTATTTCTTTAAAAAATTTTTTCAGTTGTTGCTCGCTACCCAAAATATAGATAATGTCTCCTTTTGAAAAACTTTCCGTAGCATTTGGCGATACAATATAATGTTCTCCCCGCTTTATAGCTATTACGGTAATCCCATAACGAGTTCTCAGTTGAGACTTTGCTAATGTAAACCCATAAAGAGAAGGAGGTACTTGAGATTCGATAATATTATGCCCTGGAAACAATTCTTCGCTTCTGATAGCGTAAGGAAAAGCTAAGGTTTTTGCTACTCGAATGGCAGTATCTTGTTCAGGAAATATAACTCGGTCAGCACCAATTTTATTAAGAATCTTCCCGTGCATTTCATTTATAGCCCGAGCTATAACCAAAGGTATACCCAATTCTTTCACTGCCAAGGTGGTTAAAACACTGGATTGAATATCATTGCCAATGCCTATTATAGCCACGTCAAAGTTCTTTATTCCCAGAGCCTCCAGAACTTTCTCATCAGTAGTGTCAGCTTGTACTACTTCAGTGATTTTACCTGCTAACTCTTTAACTGGTTCCTCATCAATGTCTACTCCCAAAACAGTAAAGTCTTGTTCATAAAGAGCAATGGCGATGCTACTTCCAAATATACCCAGGCCGAATACGGCAAATTGTCGCATTAAATTCACCTCGACTATTCCGCTACCACGCCTCTAATAGAATTCAATTTAGATTCTAATTTCTTCAAAAAGGAATCTCGATTTATAACAAATCTCTCCAGTCTTCCTTCTCCTACTTTTTCTACTTCGTCAAAAGCTTCTGCCTCAAATATTAGACGATTTCGGTGAATTTCTACCAGAGTTGCCCGGGCAGTTACTTGCATGCCTTTGGGGGTAGCAGCAACATGAGAAATACTCAAGCGAGTTCCCACACTAACGTAGCCCTCGGGAAGGTGATTTTTCACTGCCTCATGAGCAGCATTATCCATCAAAGAAAGTAACATGGGAGTAGCAAAAGCGGGAACCATATCCGGAGCAAAATGGTCAGCAGCATTTTCGTCGTTTACTACAGCTTGAGCTACTCCTGTAAGACCAATTCTCAAGGCATTAAGTTTCATTAGTTTTTTCTCCTCCTGCCAAGTCTGAACTAACTTCAGGCTGTAAAGCTAAAACAGATTTTTCATTTTCCTCATTAAGGTCAAGAATCTTTTCTATTTCTTCCCTTTCTAAAGATTCCTTTTCTACTAATCTTTGAGCTAAAAGATCCAGTTTATCTCGATAACGGTTAACAATCTCTCGAGCTTTCTCATAAGCCTGGTCAATTATTGCTCTCACTTCTTTATCAATAGTATAAGCAATTTCCTCACTATAGTTGCGGTCCTCAGCAATATCTCTGCCTAAAAAGATTTCTCTATGTTTTCTTCCTAAAGTAAGAGGTCCTAAAATCTCGCTCATTCCATATTCGCATACCATCTCTCGAGCAATATCTGTTGCCCTTTTTAAGTCATCCTGAGCACCAGTTGTAGCATCCTTAAAAACTATTTCTTCTGCTACTCTACCACCTAATAAAACTGCCAGACGATCTAATAGCTCTTGTTTACTTAGGAGGTAACGATCTTCGGTGGGAAGTTGCAAGGTATAGCCTAAGGCCATATTTCCCCGGGGAATAATAGAAATTTTATGTACCGGGTCAGCATTAGGCAAAGCCCGAGCTACCAGGGCATGACCAGCTTCATGGTAAGCTATAATTTGCCTTTCTTTTTCACTTATAACCATATGTTTTCTCTCTGGGCCAGCTATAACCTTATCAATTGCTTCTTCAAAATCTTCCATCTTTACCACATCTCTTCCCTTCCGAGCGGCAAGAAGAGTAGCTTCATTGACCAAATTAGCTAAATCTGCTCCCACAAATCCAGGGGTACGACGAGCCAATAATTCTAAGTTTACATCTTTGTCTATAGGTTTCCCTTTTACATGAACCCTTAAAATAGCTTCTCTTCCTACCACATCAGGAGGAGGAACAGCAATACGACGATCAAATCTTCCCGGCCGCAAGAGAGCAGGGTCTAAAATGTCAGGACGGTTGGTAGCAGCAATTATAATAACTCCTTCATTGGGGTCAAAACCATCCATCTCTACCAGGAGTTGGTTCAAGGTTTGTTCTCGCTCATCATGACCACCACCTAAACCTGCTCCTCTTTGTCTTCCTACTGCGTCTAATTCATCTACAAAGACTATACAAGGAGCATTTT
>JARRCQ010000132.1 GCA_029982105.1 Candidatus Atribacteria bacterium
CTGGGGAAGTCTTAAAACTTGGGGGCGGTCTGGGTTATCAAAGTTAAAAACATAACACCAGTCATTTATTTCGGGAAGAGTTCCCTTTTCTTTCTTTCCTTTCACTAATCTCTCGATACATTTTCTAACTGCGCTGGCTCTTCCGGTTCCTGTGAGGCCAACCACAAAGAGATTATACCCTGGTTTTTCCATCCGTAGGCCAAACTCGATAGAACTCAAAGCTCTTTCTTGGCCCAAGAAACCTTCCAGCTCTTCTAATTCATCAGTACATTCAAAAGAAAAAACGTCTGGAGAACAAACCCATCGCAGTTGCTCTGGGCTTAAGCGATATTGAGAAAGGTCAACACTACTATTCATAGGTGCTCCTTTCGTTTTCCCATAAAGGAGAAAACTCTCCATTACAATTCTTCATAAATAACTTTAACTCCTTCTATTTTTTCCAAATCTTCTTTAATTTTTTTGAATTCTTCTAATTTGCCAGAAAGCTCTAAAATTATTATACCCTCGTCTTTTCCTTCGCATTCGGAAGAAAATTCGTGAAGTCCCAAGCGAACCTTGATATTACATCCATAACGGCTAAGTAATTCCTGTACTTTAAGAGCATTTTGCTCTCTTTTGCCCACTTTAATGAGGAGTAAATCAGCCATAATCTCATCCCCCTTGGAAATCTAATTTTTATTATTATAAAGTATTTTTCGTTTCTTTGCATCTGGAGCCTATGGTGAGGAATTTTTTCCTCCTTGTTTTTGTGTTATAATAGCGATGGAATGGTTTTAGGTGGCTTGGCCTTAATAGGGAAGTCCGGTGAGAATCCGGTGCGGTCCCGCCACTGTGACCGGGGAGTGAGTTACTAAAACCACTGACGAAAGTCGGGAAGGGGTAACGAACGATGATCCGGGAGCCAGGAGACCTGCCTGAAATTATCCCCAACCACTCTTCGTGGAAAGAGGAGGTGGGAAATTACTGGGTTCCGCCCCCCGTAGCGAGGATACTCCCTCTCTTCCCCCTCCTCCATCCTAATGATAAAAAGGAGGAAGCAATGTGGTAAAAAAGAGTAGCAAAACGATTATTTTCTTGATAGGATTAGGGCTGTTATTTTTTTCTTTAACCTTGGAAGCTCAAGCAGAGACTTTATTTGATGATTTAGGAAGAGAGGTAGAAATTCCCTTTTCTTGTGAGCGAATTATCTCCCTTTCTCCCAGTAATACAGAGATAGTGTTTGCTCTTTCTCGGGGAGAAAAACTGGTGGGAGTGACTACTTACTGTAATTATCCGGAGGAGGCAAAAGAAAAAGAAAAAATAGGCACTATCACCGAGGTTAACTTAGAAAAAATAGTGGAGTTAGAGCCGGATATAGTTTTAGCCAGTTCCCTAACTCCCCGGGAAGTGGTAGACCGATTAGAAAATTTGGGAATTAAAGTATTTGTATTAGATCCTAAAAGCATCAGTGAAGTAATGGAAGATATAGAAAGAACAGGAATATTATTAGGGGTAGAAAACCAAGGTAAAGAGCTAAGGAGGGAACTGGAGCAAAAAATCAAAGAGGTAGAAGACCGGGTTTCTCATCTTTCTCCTGAAGAGCGACCCACCGTTTTTCATCTCCTCTGGCATGAACCTCTCTGGACGGCTGGGAAAGATACTTTTATTAACGAATTTATTACCCTCGCTGGGGGAAGAAATGCAGTGGAAGACCTCTCGGGATATGTTACTGTGGATTTAGAAGAATTTATTCGCCGTAACCCCGATATCATAACTGTAGTGGAAAATCACGGAGAAGGTGGGAATCTTCCTTACCAATTTTTGCTTTCTGATAGTCGATTGCGGGTAATTAATGCCATCCAGAACCAAAAAGTTTACCCTGTAGATGCCGATATCGTCTCTCGTTCTTCTCCTCGGGTAGTAGATGCTCTTTATGCCTTTGCCCATATAATTCACCCCGAAATTTTTGGAGAATATGAATACCAAAAGTAGAGGAGGACTAACCTATCTAAGATTGTTGGTTTTAGTTCTTGCGAGCATCTTCTTGGCGCAAGGTTGGGGAGGGGGGAGATATAATATTTCTCACTCCCTTTCTCTCTTTTTCCTTTCTCCTCTTTCTCCTTCGGAAAGGATAATATTATTTGAGATTCGCTTACCCCGGATTATTCTTTCTTTTCTGGTGGGGGGAAGCCTCTCCTTGGGAGGAGGGGTGTTACAGGGAATTTTTCAAAACCCTTTAGTAGACCCTTACGTTTTGGGAATTAGCTCCGGTGCTTCCTTGGGGGCGGTATTTGCTATTTTGAGTGGTGTTTATCTGGGCTATTTTACCGTCCCTCTTTTTGCTTTTGGGGGAGCTTTACTTAGCGCTTTTTTAGTTTTCTATCTGGGTAAAATAGGGAAAAGGTTTCCTCTCGAGATTTTACTTTTAGCTGGTGTAGGAGTGGGTTTTTTCTTCTCTGCTTTGGTATCCTTAGGGATGTTTTTAGCTGGAGAAGATTTACATCAACTGGTTTTCTGGACTATGGGAGGGTTTTGGAATAGTAGCTGGCAAAAGGTGAAAATGATTTTACCTTTCCTTTTAATAGGAGTTCCGATTTTATTATCTTTTTTTCGAGAGCTTAATGCTTTTCTCCTGGGGGAAAAAGTGGCAGAAAGTATGGGAGTGGAAGTAGAAAAAGTAAAAAAGTGGTTACTTTTTTTAGTTTCACTACTCATAGCTTCGGCAGTAGCAGTAAGTGGAGTGATTGGATTTGTGGGGTTGGTAGTACCTCATCTGGTTCGTCTTTTAGGTACAAGAGACCATCGTTATCTTCTTCCCTTTTCTTTTCTTTTAGGGGGAGGGGTGCTTCTCTGGGCTGATACTTTAGCTCGCACTATTTTAAGCCCGGTAGAGCTACCAGTAGGTATCATAACTAATCTCTTAGGTGCTCCTTTTTTTATCTATCTTTTGCGAGCGAGGAAGAAGAATCTGTGAAAAGATATCTGGAAGTGGAAAATCTCTCCTTTTCCTATGCCCAGAGAAAGATTTTAGATAAACTTACCTTTGGTGTAGATCAAGGAGAGTTGGTAGGAGCGATAGGTCCCAATGGGGCGGGAAAAAGCACTCTCCTTTACCTTTTGGCAGGATTAATTACTCCTGAAGGGGGAGAGATAGTTTTAGGAGGAGAAAGAGCAAAACACCTCTCTCGCCGAAGGTGGTCAAAGAAAGTGGCGATGGTTTTTCAGGAAATTCCTCCCGACTTAGAAATCCCCTCTCGGGAATTAATAGCCATGGGGAGATTCCCTCACTTGGGGCGATGGCAGAGAGAAGGAGAAATTGACGAAGAAAAAATTACCTGGGCTATGGAAGTGACTTCAACTTCGAGTTTTTCCGACCGGATGTTTTCGGAGCTCTCAGGGGGAGAAAAACAAAGAGTAATGATTGCTCGAGCTTTAGCCCAAGAACCAGAACTTTTACTTTTAGACGAGCCCACCAGCCATTTGGACATATTGCACCAGTTAGAAATTATGGAGATTCTTCTTCAGCTCAGGCGGGAAGGAGTAGCTATTGTTGCGGTTTTTCACGACCTGAATTTAGTTTCCCAATTTTGTGATAAGACGCTTTTGTTGAAGGAAGGGAAATTGCTTTCTTTTGGGAAAGTGGAAGAAGTAATGAAGGCAGAAGAGGTAGAGAAATTATTGCAAGTGGAATTTTTGGAAACTATTCATCCCTTTTCTCTCCGTCCCTTTTTTATGCCTCTGCAAAAAATAAATAATAACCCATCTCGGGGGAGAGTTCACCTCATCTGTGGAGGGGGCAGCGGCTCGCGTTTTATGAAAGAATTGTTAGAAGCCGGTTTCTCCCTTTCTTTAGGGGTGGTTAACCAATTAGATTCTGATGAAGAGTTAGCCAGAAAACTGGGTATTCCTCTCGTTCAAGAGAAACCCTTCTCTCTCTTTTCTTCTTCCGTGGTAGAAGAAGCTTATCAGTTAGCTAAAAAAGCCGATTTTATAGTCGTCGTTCCTACTTACTGGGGGAGAGGGAATCTCCCCAATTTAGACCTGGCTGAGCGTTTGGTTAAGGAGGGAAAGATAGTGTTAATTTTAGAGGAAGTGCTAAACCCCCGATTTGATTACACCGAAGGAAAAGCACAGGAAAAACTGAAGAAAATAATTGAGGAAGGAGGAAAAGTAGTAAAAGACCTCTCTACCTATCTATCTGCCTCTTCTTAAAGAGACTTTTTCCTTCTGGAAGCCGAAACTTCGCTTTTGAAAGTTTCACATACCTCTCGCTGGTTTGACAACTTAGGCTATGTTAGATAAACTATGGTTGTTGTCTTGGTAAAGTTAGTTATTAATGAAGAAAGGAGGTATGAATAAATGAAATCAGCTCGTAAATACCTATTGTTGGGGTTGGCAGTAGTTTTATTTGCCGCCTTGCTTTCTGGTTGCTCAGTAACAGTTGGACCAAGGCCACCGGTTTACGGGAGTATAAAATTATGTGCTCGTGAAGGGTCAGTGATTTCTGGTTGGGTTTACATTGATGGTAATGACATGGGCAAATATGTTGATGGATGGTCGAGACCTTATTGCACAGATTGGATTCGCATGACTTTGGACGAAGAGCATCTTTTAGAAATACGGGGAAGTAGAACTTGGCGGGGTTGGTTTACTCCTACTCGTGATGGACAAACCTTTACTCTTGACACTTATGATGGGGAAACTCTGATTATTTATTAAAAAATTGTAAGATTAATTATCCTCCGTTGATATGTGGAGGATTATCCTCTAATACTAAGTTGTAGCCCCGCTGGGGAGCTTGGAGCTCCAGAAGGCGGGGTATTTCTTTTTGGTAGCGAAGATAGGTAATTTCTCCCCCTAAAGTGAACCGGAAAGTTTCTTCCTCTTCAGTTTCGGCAATTTTTTGCATTTTTCCTCTCCATACCATCCCCGAAATAGGAACCAACACCGATATAGTTTTTTCTTCGCAAGATAATTTTCCTATTAAATAGGGTATTTCTTCACTGTCAAAAGTAGGTGAAGGAATAGAAATAGTGGCTTCTTTAGTTCCTTCAGGAGAAATAATTTTGATTTGGGCTTTTCCTTCTTGATAGGTAGTTTCTATCACTATTTCTCCTCCCGGGATTCTGACCCACTTTTTAGAATGAAGAGGTTCATAAGTATCTGATGATATGGTGAGTTGAGCGTCTTGCTCCCTTCTTCCTTCTGCTTCAATAAAAGACTGGATTTGCCAGGCACCATCTTCTTCTTCTACTTCATAAATCATTTTCCCCACTTCTTGTTCTCGCATGATTATTTTATAACTAAAGGTCTCTTTCGCTAACAAGGAAGAAGAGGCAGTAAAAATTACCAAAAAAATTATAAATGTTCTCATTATTGAAAAAG
>JARRCQ010000133.1 GCA_029982105.1 Candidatus Atribacteria bacterium
TATTAGGGTATGGCGACCATACTGCGAGACGGTCTTCAAAGACCAAATGACGGTCGGTCCACCATACCCTTTACTTTTATACCATATAAAACTATCTAAAGTAATCATACTAATGACGGTCCGGGGAAGGATTGCCAAAGACAATGAGGGGGGGTTTACCTCCTCATAACCCCGACTATAAGGGGGAAAATCCCCCCTTATAACCCCCAGAAAGATAAAAAAACTCAAAAAACAACCGAGGAAGAAAAAGCATCTTCCTCAGGGCTCGCGATTGACCACAGAGACAGAGCCTTTTCATAACCTCCAAAAAACTCCGAAACAAACATAAAAGGCAAAAAAGCAGCCTACGGCGCAAGACCTAAAAGCAAATTAGATAGAAAAAAATTTGGAACAATTACACTGAAGAAAAGACTCCAGCGTAGCGACCTCGAGTTTTTGACTTCTGATGTAATTTACTCTTTTAAAGTTTTAGTATTTTAACCAGTTTTTACGGGATACTATAAATATAACACAACAAAAGCATCCGAAGATAAAAAGTGATAAAATAAAAATTAATTTAAGTTACCCAAGCGAGGTCATATTTAATGATGCCTACTAATCCCAGAGAACAACTAGTTAATTTGGGAGCAGAAAAGTTAGCCGATGCTCTTTTAGATTTGTCCGCCCGTAGCGATCAAGCTGCTAAACTCGTTGAACAACTGCTATCTCCTCCTCAAGAAAACCTCCGGCATCTTAAGGCCAGAATAAGAGGATTAAGGCAAAGAAAACGATTTTTAGGAGCCAGAGAAGCCCAAAATTATGCTTCAGAGTTAAGCGATCTTTTAGCTGATATTCAAAGAAATATTGAAGACCCCAAAATCGGGTTAGAATTGGTGGTAGCTTTCTTTGAAAGTGATAACAAAGTGTTAGAATCCTGTGATGATTCTTATGGAAATGTGGGAGATGTATTCCGTTATGATGCAGTTGAACTTTTTGCTCATTATGCTCGAGATATAGAAGATAAATCATATTTGTCCAACTTAGTTTTCAAGCTCTACCAGGAAGATGAATACGGAGTCCGGGAAGAATTGGTAGACCACGCTTCCCAATTTTTGCCTGAGGAAGCCTTGCGCTCTTTAGCTCAACGGTTTTGGGGAAATGCTGAAAATATTGATAAAACTACCACAGATGGTCAATACGATGCTCGACATTCTCTTTTCGCGGTAGAGTCTTTAGCTCGTCAACTACATGATGCTCCTCTTTTTGAAAGAGCTGCATTAGCTGTCTGGCCCGACCTTTCTTCTAAAACTTGTTTAGATATTGCTGAAGTCTATTTAGAAGCGCAGGAACCCGAAAAAGCACTCGACTGGATAAAGAAAGTTCCCCCAGAGATGACTTTAGAAAACTATAAGCGAGATGAATTATTATTAGGTATTTATCGAAAAATCAATAACCAGGAAAAATTAGCAGAAGTAGCCTGGAGAATTTTCCGCCGAAATAAAAACGTTGATAATCTGGAAGAACTTTTATCTATTATTGGTGAGAACCAACGAGAAAAAGTGATAGCCGAAACCAGCCAGGAAATTATGGCCAACCCTTCTTCCTTCTATTATGACATTTCCTTTCTGCTCGATACTAACCAGGTTGACTTGGCTCAAAAATATGTATTAGAAAATACGGATACTTTAAATGGCGACCAATATGGCCTAATGCTAACCCTATCTCAGCGGTTTGAAAAAGAAAATCGATTCCTTGTCCTCACTATTATCTATCGAAAGCTTTTAGAGTCTATTCTACACCGAGCCCAATCCAAGTACTATAAATATGGAGTACGATATTTGAAAAATTTGGAAAAGTTAGCCCCTCAAGTTTCTGACTGGCAGGGAATTCTTCCTCATGAGCTATACTTTAAAAAATTAGCTGAGACTCATGCTCGAAAGAAAAGTTTCTGGGACAAATATAAAGAGAGTGAAAGAGAGTAACTCCTTCCAATCAACTAATTTTTTATAGCTTCTTTTATAACTTGAAGGGCAAAGGCAATGTCTTCTCGGTTTACCTCCCGGGAAGTGACGAAGCGAATCATAAATTCTCCTACTTTGGTAGCTAAAACTCCTTTTTCTTTGATTCTTTCCAGGAAAACTGTAGCATTTAAACCCCTCTCGCTTAAATCAGCCAAAACAAAGTTAGTTTGTACCTGATGCCGATTCACTTTTATCCCCGGGAGAGACTGCAGTCCCTCTGCCAGAAACTGGGCGTTATCGTGGTCCTCTTGCAGGCGAGCAATATTATCCCCAGAAAGAGCGACAATACCACAGGCGCACAACCAGCCAGTTTGTCTCATTCCTCCTCCCAGCATTTTGCGATACCTCTCTGCTTCTTTTATAAAATCGCCAGTTCCAGCCAAGAGCGAACCCACCGGAGCCCCTAAACCTTTGGAAAGAGAAATCATAACCGAATCACAATAGCGAGCAATCTCTTGAGCCTCCACTCCTAAATAAATTGCAGCATTAAAAAGTCTCGCTCCATCAAGATGAATGGGCAAATTATGTTTATTTGCCACTTCTCTTATCTTTTGCAGTTTAGCGAGAGGAACCACTATTCCTCCATAGCGATAATGAGTGTTTTCTAAACCAATGAGAGCTGTCCGGGGGTAATGAATGTTTTCTGGTCGAATGGCCTTTTCAATATCCTCTGGTTCCGGTGCTCCGTCTTCACCCCGTAAAGTTTTAACCATCAAACCTGCAACCTGGGCTAACCCTCCCGTTTCAGAAGCAAAAATATGGGCATTTTCTTCTAAGATTACCTCATTACCTCTTTGAGTATGAGTCAGCAGAGCAACCAGATTTCCCATAGTTCCGCTGGGAAGAAAAAGGGCTCTCTCCTTACCTAAGATAAAAGCGGCTAATTCTTCTAATTCCTTTTGTTTCGGGTCTTCACCATAAACTGCATCTCCCAAAGGAGAACGGAAAGCTGCCTCTCTCATCTCGAGAGTGGGAAGAGTAATGGTATCCCGGCGCAAATCTATCAGTTTTTCCATAGTTTTCCCCCTTCATAGTTAACCGTAAATTCACTATAACGACTATAAGGGGGAAATACCCCCTTATCAACCCCCCAGAAAGATAAAACAAAGAAACGAAAAGTTAAAAAGCAAGAAAACAAATACTAATGGTAGGAAAAGCTCCATCAGTACGTTGGGAAAAAGACCCCAGCGTTAAGGAAGAAAAAAAATCTTCTTCATTATGAGAAGGGCGCTGTCCCTCATAATCCCCAAAAGACAAAGAAAAAAACATAAAAGGCTACCGCAAGAACTAAAGTATCCCGCAAAATTTGTTAAACTGTTAAAACTTTAAAAAGAGTAATTAAATCAGAAGTCAAAAACTCAATATCGCTTGTACTGAGGGATACTTTAGTTCTTCTTCCAGGAATTTTTATAGCTTCCCAGAATACGCCAGAAACTGGTCTTAGTGGAGAGCTCTTTTATCATCTCCTGGTATGTATCTTCCTTCAAATTTCCTTCCCAGTCTACATAAAATAGATACTCCCAGGGTTTTCCCGGTCGAGGACGAGATTCCAGTTTTAACAGATTAACTCCCCGAGTGGCGAAAACACGAAGTGCTTCGTAAAGTGCTCCCGGGTAATTGCTTACAGCAAAGACGCAAGAAACTTTATCATCCTGGGAAGAAGGCTCAAAATAGGGAGAAATAAGCAAAAAACGGGTAAAATTGCGAGGATTATCTTCAATCTCTTCTTGGTTCAATTCCAAAGCATATTTCTCTATGGCCTCTTCAGAAGAAATACAAGCTCCTCCCTCTCCAAATTCTTTAGCTCGACGAGCTGCTTCTTCGGTACTACCTACATTTATCACTCGCACTCCCTTTAGGGATTCGATAAATCGAGCACATTGGGCAAAACCTTGAGGGTGAGCAAACAAAACCTGAATCTTACCCTTTTCAGTTCCGGGGTAAATACCCAAATGTTGAGAAACACGAATAAATCGCTCTCCTACCACATAAAGATTAGAAAACTCCAAAAGCAGGTCATAATTATTATGAATGCTACCGGTAATGGTATTCTCTATGGGTATTAACCCGTGAGTAGCTTCTCCTTGCTCCACTTTCTCGAATATCTCCCGAAAATTAGAACAAGGCAATAGATCAGCTTTTTCTCCAAAGGTGCGGCGAGCTACTTGAGAGCTAAAAGAACCTCTTTCTCCCAAAAAAGCCACTCGCAAGCTCAAGGGTTGAGGTTTACTTTTTATTTCCAGCCTTTGTGGTAGGTCGCTCTTTTTTAATTCTTTACCCACTAAAATACTTATTACTTCCAAGTCGTTCATTAATCTTTTAAACTGTTCGGGATAAAGGCTCTGGGGACCATCAGAGAGGGCTTTTTCAGGGTGAGGATGAACTTCCACTATTATCCCATCTGCTCCACAAGCTACAGCCGCTCGAGCCATAGGAATTACTTTCTCTCGCAGACCTGTTCCATGACTGGGGTCTACTATCACCGGTAAGTGAGAAAGGTCTTTTACCACTGGAATAGCAGTCAAATCCAGAGTGTTACGAGTGAATTTCTCGATAGTTCTAATACCTCGCTCACAGAGAATTACCTGGAAATTTCCCCAGCTCAAGATATACTCAGCAGCCAGTAGCCAATCCTCTATAGTAGAAGATAAACCTCTCTTGAGGAGAACGGGCTTTTTCAAAAAACCCACTTTTTTTAGAAGCTCAAAATTCTGCATATTGCGAGCTCCAATTTGAATAATATCGGCATATTGTGCTACCAGTTCAGCAATCTCTGGGCTGGTAGCTTCAGTAACCACTGGCAAATCAAATTTTTCTCCGGCTCGAGCCAAAATTTTCAGTCCTTCTTCTCCTAAACCTTGAAAGCTATAAGGAGAAGTACGAGGCTTAAAAGCTCCTCCTCGAAGGACATGAGCTCCCATTTTTTTTACTGTTTCTGCCGTTTCAAAAAGCTGTTCCTCTGTTTCTACAGCACAAGGTCCAGCCATAACCGTGAGATTATCTCCTCCGATTTCTACTCCTTTTACTTTAATGACTGTTCCCTGAGGATGGAAGCTACGGCTCGCCAGCTGGAAAGGAGTATCTATATCTATTACTTTTTCTACTAATTTTTCATCCAACCACGAAGAAGGAAATTTGTTTTCAGTAACTAAAATAGTTTTCCCAGTTTCGTCTTCTAAAAAATAAGGACTCAGATTTTCTCCGTTTAACTTTTCCTTTAATTCCAATTTTTCTAAATCATTTAACCCTCGATTAAAACTAATAATCACATCATTCACCCTTTGCGCGACCAAAGTTATAGTTAACCGCAAAAAACAGCCTGCGGCGCAAACAAAAAGCAAATTAGATTAAAAAAGATTCGGA
>JARRCQ010000134.1 GCA_029982105.1 Candidatus Atribacteria bacterium
TTGAATAGCCATATTTCTCACTCCTTCGAAAGATTTTAATTAATAACCCAGAAGAGGCAAATTTTATTCTATTTCATGATTCTCATTTATTTTTCAAAGGCTTGAGCAACTTTTTCTAAAAGCTCAGGTATGGGAAGAGCTTGAGGGCATAATTTTTCGCAATCGCCACAACGGAGACACGAGGAAGCTCTTTCTTCCTCAGGAAGAGCTAAATATTTCCGCCGCGCATCCTCGAAAGCGCCTCCCCGGAAAGCATTGTTATAAAGTTCAAAATTGCGGGGAATGTTTACTCCATTGGGGCAAGGTAGGCAATATTTACACATATTACAGTTGATAGAAGGGAGACTCTCAAAAGCTTCTCGCGCTTTATCGATTATTTTCAACTCCTCCGGGGATAATAAGCCTATTCTTGAAGAAGAAGCTATTTCTATATTTTCTTTTACCTGGAGCAAATTACTCATTCCGCTCAAGACCGTTGCTACTTCTTTTTGATTCCATAACCATAGAAGAGCCCAGGCTACTGGACTTCTTTTAACCGGAGCCTCGTCAAAAATTCTCTGTACTTCCTGGGGAGGATGAGCTAATCTGCCTCCTCGCAGCGGTTCCATTATGACTACTGCTATACCTTTTTGAGCTGCATATTGCAGACCAAATTGCCCAGCCTGATGGTCGATGTCGAGGTAGTTGTATTGAATCTGACAGAAGGTCCAGGGATAAGCGTCGATTATTTTTTGAAAAGTTTCCCGGTCATCGTGGAAAGAAAAACCAATCTGACCAATCTTTCCTTTTTGAATGGCTTTTTCTGCCCAGCTCAACGCTTCTAATTGCTCCAGTTTAGCCCATCGGTCTTTATCTAAGGCATGAAAAAGGTAAAAATCGATGTGGTCGATGTCTAATTTTTTAAGTTGCTCATCTAAATAGCGATCCATATCCTGAGCAGTATTCACTAACCACACCGGAAGTTTAGTAGCCACTTTTACTTTTTGCCGATAACCATCTTTTAGAGCTTTGCCAACCACTATTTCGCTTCCTCCACTGTGGTAACCGTAGGCAGTATCTAAATAATTTACCCCCTGGTCAATTGCATAATGAATCATTTCTAAAGTTTGAGTTTTATCTATATCAGCATCGTTTGTGCCTTTTAGGGGTAGCCGCATGGCACCAAATCCTAAAGCTGAAACTTGAAAATCTAATTTTCCAAAAGGGCGATACTGCATCAATTTTCCTCCTTTGTTTTTAGCTAATATTGTTGGCGAGGTTCTGTATCTTATTTTTACCATATCGGTCAAGATAGAAACGTTAACGTGATAAAATATAGTATCCCGCAAAACTGGTTAAGCTGTTAAAAACTTTGAAAAATTAATTATATCGGAAGCCAAAAACTTAAGGTTGTTACGTACAGAGAAAGACAAAGTCTTTCTCTTTGGCTTTTATCTTTTGTATCTGTTTCTAAGTTTTTGTTTTTCTGAGGGTTGATAGGGGGAAAATGATTGAATATCTAACTGACCTCAAGGAAAGAGATTTATTAGATGTAAGAGAATTGCTTATTGAATATGCTAAGTGGTTGAATTTAGACCTATCATTTCAAGGATTTTCAGAAGAAATTAACACTCTGCCGGGTAGATACTCTCCTCCAGAAGGAGCTTTAATTTTAGCTCGAGTTGGTGAAGTAGCGGCAGGATGTGTAGCTTTGAGAAGATTGTCTCCTGAGGTTTGCGAAATGAAGCGGCTTTTTGTTCGTTCTTCTTTTCAGGGTATGGGTATCGGTAAGCAACTGGTAATGAGGATTATTGAAGAAGCAATAAAAAGAGGCTATAAGTTTATGAGACTTGATACCCTGTCTTTTATGAAAGCTGCTCGAAAACTTTATACCGAGATGGGATTTTATCCTATCTCTCCTTATTACGATAATCCCTTAGAGGGAGCAGAATTTATGGAACTGAACTTAGAAAATTGGTCTAAGAGCTCACCATCTCGTGAGTGATTTTATCGACAATGGAAATATTGACTATAAGGGGCAGTGCTCCATTGAAAAAGACCCCTTATAATCCCCAAAAGGCAGAGGACGTTTTTTCTTGTCTTTTACAATGGTGATGAGTTAAAATAGTTAAAGTATCCTGCAAAACTGGTTAAACTGTTAAGAACTTTGAAAAGTTAATATATCGGAAGCTAAAAACTCAATATTGCTACGCGGGAGTGCTTTTCTCCAGCGTAATTGTTCCGAATTTTTTTCTATCTAATTTGTCTTTAATGTTTACGCCGTAGGCTGCCTTTTCTCTGCGGTTCTTGTCTTTTATGTTTTGAAGAGGCTCTGTTCCTGGGTCAATCGCGAGCCCTGAGGAAGACGCTTTTTCTTCCTCGGTTGTTTTTTTGTTTTTTTGCTTTTTTGCTTTTTGGGGGCTATGAGGGGGTAACCTCCCCTCATTGTCTGTGGCAATCCTAAGTTTTTAGCATATCTAACTTGCCTTTTTAGTTTTCAGTAAGGATTCAAAAACGAGATCGCCACGGTCGGCCTCTGGCCTCCCTCGCGATGACAAAAGAAGGAACAGCGTAGGTACGCTGGAGTGCTTTTTCCCAGTGTACTGGTGGATATTTTCCCACCAGTAGTATTTGTCTTTTTCCCTTTGCTTTTCTGGGGGTTCATAAGGGGGTTTACCCCCTTATAGTGAGGAAGGTTTTTGCTTCCTCACTGGTCTTTTGTTTTTAAGTCTTTATTTTTTTGCTTTTCTGGGGGTTCATAAGGGGGTTTACCCCCTTATAGTGAGGAAGGTTTTTGCTTCCTCACTCATTATAATGATTTTACGTTTAACTATAAAGTTTTTATAGTGAGGCAGGATATGATTCCTTTTGGTTACCGCCGTATCAGAAATTTTCGTCGAGTGCGAGAAATCATCCATGTTTTTCGCAAATATGGTTTTTTATATCTTTTTCGCCGTTCTCATTTTCCTGAACAGCTCACTATTCCTTTTTTTCGAAAAAAGACTGCTAAACGTACCCCGCAAGAAAACCTGCGTTTGGCTTTTGAAGAATTGGGAACTACTTTTATAAAATTGGGACAAATTTTGAGCACTCGTCTGGACCTTTTACCTGAAGAATATTGTCGAGAATTGAGAAAATTGCAAGATCAGACTTCTCCGGTGAGTTTTCTCGAAGTTAAAGAAGTGGTGGAGAGGGAACTTAAAAAACCTTTGGGAGAAATTTTTTTAGAATTTGACTCTGCCCCCCTTGCTTCTGCTTCTATAGCTCAGGTTCATCGGGCGGTTTTAAAAGATGGAAATAAAGTAGCAGTAAAGGTTCAAAAACCAGGGGTGGAGGAAAAAGTGATTTCTGACCTGGAAATCCTCTTTTATTTGGCCAGTTTAGGTGACCGAATAACTTCTTTTGCTCCTCTCACTTTTTCAGAAATGGTAGCTGAGTTCCAGAAGAGTTTGATGAAAGAAATAGATTTTTTGTATGAGGCAGTGAATGCTCGCCGATTTCGAGAAAATTTTTCTGATTTTAAAGGGGTTTATATTCCTCGGGTTTTTGATGAGTATACCACTACCCGAGTTTTAACTCTGGAATTGATTGAAGGCTCTAACCTCTCTCAGATGGCAGAAAAAGATGAAATTCAAGTAGATGGTCCATTTTTAGCTCGTCGAGGAGCAGAAGCAGTTCTCAAAATGATTTTTGAAGATGGTTTTTTTCATGCTGACCCTCACCCCGGCAACATAATGATTAGAGAAGGAAGTGGAGAATTAGTTTTTTTAGACTTTGGGATAGTAGGAACGGTAGATGAGAGAACCAGAGAAAATATGGTGAGAATGCTGATTGCTGTATTGCGGAAAGATACTGAAAGAGTAGTGGATATTTTAGAAGAAGAGTTTTTACTATCTCCAATTAAATCTCCTCTTGCTCTCCGGGTAGACCTCCATGAGATTTTAGAGCGATATGTGACGGCAAACTTAAAGGAGATGAACATTTCCAGCCTGGTCAATGATTTTTTCTACCTTCTACGTAAACACGATTTGCGTTTCCCTCCTCACCTTTCTTCTCTTATGAGGGCTCTTATGGTAGTAGAAGGAACAGGAATGATGCTCGATCCTCACTTTACCGTGGTTCCTTATTTAGAAAAAAGTTTAGAGCGGGCTTTGAGCCAACGTTTCCGATGGGAGAGAATATCAGAGAAATTTGGTGATTATCTTTTTGATTGGCAAAAATTATTGGCTAATTTTCCAGATAAAACTCAAGAATTATTAGAAGAAGCAGCAAAAGGGAAAATTCGCTTCCAGATGGAGAGTGAAGACTTGAGAAGTTTAAATCGTCGTTTAAACCGAGTAAGCAACCGTCTCTCTCTGTCGGTGATTTTGGGTTCTTTACTTATTGGTTCTTCCTTGATTTATGTGAGTTCTCCCCGGCCTGGAGCTATAGGCATTCTGGGAATTTTAGGTTTTGGGATAGCTGCTGTACTGGGTATATTTTTAGTGATTGAGATGTTAAGAAGTAGATAAAGGAAGAAAGTTTTTAAGTACGAGAGGAGGAAAATTGTGAAAAAAGCATTCTTTATTTTTCTTTTAATAGGATCATCTCTGATTCTTTTTAATTCTCTTTCCTGGGCTCACTGGATAATAGAGGGAGAAGGTAAATGGCAAGGGGAGGTTTATCAGTTTTCCTGGGAAAAAGAGGAAGAGCAAATGGCTCTCTTACTCCGGCAAGGAGAAACAAATATCCTTCGGGTAGGAGTAGACCTTAACGAACCTCAACTTTCTTTAATAGATGACTTAAATCTCACCTTCTCTACTTTGGAGGATAAAAACGGTATTGCTCTTACTTTTCTCTTTGCTGTATCTACTGTTTTAGGAGTGAAAGAAGAATGGCTTTTTGCCCCCCACCTTTCTTTTTTCCTGTCCTCTGAATTTCTGACTCTTCCTCCTTTTGGAGATTGCTCTCTTTTTTATGTTAACGATGAGCCCACAGGGTGGTATTTTAAAGAAGGAATTCACCCTACTATGGGAGAAATGGTAGAAGATTTAGTAAACATTTTAGGGGAAAAAAACCTATCTCTTCCTTTCTGGAGAGAGATGACAAAAGTCAACGGACTCATCGTGGCTAAAAAAGAAAACGAAGATTTAGTTTTGCGCCTTTATAGAGTAGGGGAGGTAGAGACTCCTCTTGTGCTTCCTCGGGAAGGAGAGGATTATCATAAAGTTTCTTGGATGGAATTTCTATCCCCCTGGGAAGTGATTCTGGAATAAAGAGGTTAAATAGCAAGCAATTATCGTTTTTTATCATTTGGGGGTTGACTCTTTTA
>JARRCQ010000001.1 GCA_029982105.1 Candidatus Atribacteria bacterium
GCTATATCCAAACTCAAAGGCTAAATCTTCTACCCCATGGACAATTTCTGGGAAAAAAGGATTAGAGATATCGGTCACCATAAGAGCTATAATTTTAGTCCTTTTTCTGGTGAAAGATCCTTTCCTACTTCTCACTGGAGTATAATTAAGTTCTTTTGCTACTTGCACAACTTTTCTTTTTGTTTCCTCACTTATTATAGGATCATCATTAAGTGCCCTAGAAACAGTAGAAGGGGAAACACCGCTTCTTCGAGCTAATTCATTTATAGTTATTTTCACCAATCTGCCTCCATTTTCTACATCCACTATAGCATAATTTTTGCAAATTGCAAGATATTATGAAAAATTTCTTAAAAATGATTTTATATAAGTTTATCGTTATATATTTTTCATAAGTTATGCAAATGACCGCATTTACCAGGTTCGCAGCTCTAAAATGAATAAAAATCAATAGACAGGATGAAAGCCAGAAAATCAGAGGGATTATAAAGAGGACATTTCTCTCGGAACCTTGTTTTCCAGATAACTGGGAGGAAAAACTCTCCCAGTTATCTGTTTAGATTTTTGCTTTTATTTTCCGCTATAGGCTTCCATGCTATAGCTTAGCTTCTTCTTCTACTCTTTCTTTACGCCGAAACTTTATCTCTCCTTCTTCTAAATAAACTTCTATAACGTCACCAGGTTGAAAAGTGCCCCGAATTAGCTCTCCAGAAAGAGGGCTTTCTATCTCCCGCTGAATCAATCGACGAAGAGGACGAGCTCCATAATCAGGGTCATAACCCATTTGAGCTAAATAATCTTTTACTTCTAAAGTAAGCACTATATCCATTCCCTGAGTTTGGAGTCGATTTCGTAAACGATTTATCATTAAATCCACGATTTTCTTTATTTCTTCTTTACTCAAAGGATTGAACACAATTATTTCATCAATCCTATTCAAAAATTCCGGTTTGAAATGATTCCGGACTTCCTCTAAAACTTTTCCTTTGGCCCGACGCAAACCTTCTCTATCCTTATCCGGGTCTATTCCTCTAAAGTAAATACTACCCAAGTTAGAGGTCATAATGATAACTGTATTAGTAAAATCTACCGTTCTTCCTTGACCATCAGTTAGTCTTCCATCATCTAATATTTGCAACAAAATATTAAAAACATCAGGATGAGCTTTTTCTATCTCATCGAAAAGAATCACTTGGTAAGGTCTTCTTCTTACCACTTCGGTTAATTGTCCACCTTCTTCATAACCTACATATCCAGGAGGAGCACCGATTAAACGAGAAATAGAGTGTTTTTCCATATATTCAGACATATCAATGCGCAAGATAGCGTTTTCATCACCAAACAGAAAATCAGCTAAAGATTTAGCTAATTCTGTTTTACCTACTCCCGTAGGACCAAGAAAAAGAAAAGAACCTATCGGCCTTCTCCCCTCAGTTATACCAGCTCGAGAACGGCGTATAGCTTCTGCTATTGCTCTAACTGCTTCGTCTTGTCCCACTACTCTTTTGTGCAGTTCTTCTTCCATACGAAGCAACCTATTTTTTTCTTTCTCCACTAATTTAGCTACTGGTATCCCTGTCCAGTCAGATACTACCTGAGCGATATCTTCTTCTCCCACTACTTCGCTAATTTCTCGCTCTTTCATCCATTTTTCTTTTTCTTCCTGGTATTTCTTTTGCAACACTTCCGCTTTATCTCGCAAGGTAGCAGCTTTTTCATACTCTTGAGCTTGTACTGCTGCCATACCTTCTTTGGCTAACTTTTGTAATTCTTCTTCTAAGGTTTTTATCTCCGAAGGAATACTTTCTATTTCTATTCTTTTTTTACTCGCCGCTTCGTCCATCAAATCTATAGCTTTATCGGGTAAGAAACGATCCGTGATATATTTACTGGACAATTCAGAAGCAGCTTCAAGAGCTTCATCGCTAATCTTCACCCGATGATGAGCCTCATATTTATCTCGCAGTCCCTTAAGTATCTCCTTGGTTTCGTTTACCGATGGTTCTCCCACATATACCGGCTGAAAACGACGTTCCAGAGCTGGGTCTTTTTCAATATACTTTCGATACTCATCTAAAGTTGTAGCTCCAACACAACGCAATTCTCCTCGGGCCAACGCAGGTTTCAAAATATTAGCAGCATCAATTGCTCCTTCTGCTGCTCCTGCCCCTACCACAGTATGGAGTTCGTCAATGAAAAGGATGATTTTCCCTTCTGATTTCTGTACTTCTTCTAACACTGCTTTTAACCTTTCTTCAAATTCTCCTCGGAATTTAGCACCAGCTAACAGCGCTCCCATATCCAAAGCAATGAGCTTTTTACCTTTCAGGCTTTCGGGGACATCTCCTTTAACAATTTTTTGAGCCAAACCCTCTACTATAGCAGTCTTACCCACCCCGGGGTCACCAATTAAAACTGGGTTGTTTTTAGTACGACGGCTTAAAATTTGAATCACTCTTTTAATTTCTTCATCTCTACCAATAACTGGGTCTAATTTGCCTTCTCGAGCTAACTGAGTTAAATCTCTACCATATTTCTCTAAAGCCATATACTTTCCTTCAGCATAAGGGTCATCCACTCTTCTTTTTCCCCTTATTTCTTGCAAAGCCTGGTAAATTTTTTCTACATCTAATCCGTGAGACTTAAGTATTCGGCTACTTGCTCCGCTTTCTTCCCGAGTTACCGCTATTAATAGATGTTCTACACCCACATAGGCATCTTTCAATCTCTGCGCTTCTTCTTCTGCATTGTCTAAAACTGATTTTGCTCGAGGAGTTAGATAAATCTGCATCTCTCCTCCCTGGTAATAAACTTGAGGAAAACGCTGTAGAGCTTCCTCTACCTCTCGAGCTACAATTTGTGGATCAACCTTACATCTTTCCAAGATTTGACCGGCCAATCCTTCCTTTTGCTTCAAAAGGGCTAAAAGAAGATGCTCTACATCCAGTTGATTATGATGGTATTCTAATAAAATATCCTGAGCTAAAGAAATAACTTCTTTAGCTTTTTCAGTAAATTGTTCAAACCTCATATCATTTTCCTCCTTCACTGGTTAACCGAAGGTTCAATATCAATTTTGCTCTTTTTTTCCAACTGTTTCTTTATTTCGTCTCTTTCTTTTCGCAATTCCTCTATTTGTTCAGTAAGTTTAAAAATAACTTCCACTCCTGCCAAGTTAACTCCTAAATCTTGAGTCAAAACTTTTATTTTCTTGATTTTCTCCACATCTTCTAAACTATAAAGACGAATATTGCCTTGGCTACGACAAGGTTCTATTAATCCCATTTTTTCATAATAACGCAAAGTTTGAGGATGCAAATGAGTTATACTTGCCACCTCTTTAATAAATAAATATCGCTCAAACTTTTTTTCTTTCTTCATAGCCATTACCTCTCAAATTCTCACCAGATGCTGACGAGGATTATCTCTACGCAAAGAAGCCAATTCTTCTAGCAATTTTTTCTCTCTATCAGTTAAACCTCGAGGTACTACTACTTTAACTTTTACTAATTGGTCTCCTTTGCCCCCTTCTTTGGAGTGAGGGAAACCTAAACCTCGCAAGCGAAAAACCGTCCCATTTTGAGTCTCAGGAGGAATTTTCATTTTCACCTTGCCCTCTAAAGTGGGAACTTCTAATTCAGTACCTAAAGTTGCCTCATAAATAGTAACTGGTAGTTCTAAAACTACATTGTCCCCCTCTCGACGGAAAAAGGGATGAGGCTTTACCCGCACTTTCAAATATAAATCTCTTCCTCCCAATACTTGAGGAACTCTCAACTTTGTGCCATCGCTTACCCCAGGGGGAATAGAAACATTGACTTTCCGAGACTTCTTCTCTCTTCCACTTCCTCCGCACTTCTGACATATTTTCCCCGCACCATTTATACCTCTTCCTCCGCAATTAGGACATAGCTCCTCATACTCTACTTGAATAACCCGGTCCGTCCCTTTGAAACTTTCCTCAAAAGAAATCTCTACCTCACTCTGTACTTCTGCAGGTGCTTCTCTTCTTATCTCCTGTTGCGGAGTATGGAAACGAGAACCTCGCCTTTGATAAGATTGCCGAGGCCCTCCCAATAAATCACCAAAAATAGTTTTAAAGAAATCGCTGAAATCCCCTACTTCAAATTCTTCCTCTTGAGTAGTATAAGTAGAGCCTCCCCCATATCTTCTATAAAAATCGCTCCAGAACTCGTCAGTATTTTGTCTTCCATAGTTGTTCCACGCTGACCCTAACTCATCATATCTTTTTCTTTTTTCTGGATCACTCAATACTTCATAGGCTTCATTAATTTCTTTAAATTTTTTCTCTGCCTCTTTATTGTCAGGATTAAGGTCAGGATGATACTGACGGGCTAAGCGCCGATAGGCTTTTTTGATTTCCTTTTCATCGGCTCCTCGGGGAACTCCCAATATTTGATAGTAATCTTTGAATTCCAATTTTCATCACCTCCGGGGGTGGATAACTCCACCCCCGCCCTGCTATTACTCTACTTGAACGTTTATTTTTCTGGGTTTAGTAGCAGAAGACTTAGGTAAATGGATTTCCAACACTCCATTCTTATAAGTAGCTGATACTTTGTCCACTTCTACGGGTACTCGAAGTAAAAAAGACCGGTTGAAGGGACCAAAAGCTCGCTCTCGACGGAGGAATTTTTCCCTGTCTTCCAGCACTTTTCTTTCTCCTTTAATAGTTAGCTGATCTCCTACCACAGTAATTTCTACTTCTTTTTCGTTTATTCCAGGTAAGTCAACAAATAACACGAATTCTTCCTCTTCTTCTTTCACATCCACAGGAGGAAGCCAATTGCCAGTCGCCGCTTCACCTCTTCGAGGAAAAGCACTACCTAAAACTCGATCAATTTCTTCCTGCAATTCAGCTATATCTCTAAAAGGATCCCAACGATTAATAGCCATTTATCTTTACCTCCTTTGACCTTTTTTGACATTGCAAAGCAATTATAAAAGAAGTTTGTTGTTTTGTCAAGAATGGTCAAAGAATTTTAAAAAGTTACAAACCCAGTTCTTCTTTTTTGCTTTGCATAGCAGAAAGAGCAATGCTTAAGAATTCTTCTAAGGATAAACCTAAACTTTCTATACTTTTCATCGCTTCTCGGTTAGCCCCTCGAGCAAAGCTTTTCTCCGAAAAACGATGAAGTAGAAAAGAAAGGTCTAAACTATCTAACTTTTTATCTGGATGTACTAAAGCACAAGCTACTATAAAGCCACTCACCGGATCTACAGCATAAAGAGCTTTTTCTATAGGAAATTCAGGCTCAACAAAAGTAGCAAGAGGATTATGAGCCTCTACTGCTCTAATCACTTTTTCAGAAAGGCCTGCTTCCTTAAGTATTTTAGCTCCCCGCCTACCGTGTTCGGTAGGGTTATCTTTAGTTTCTTCATAATCTATATCATGCAAAAGCCCAGCTAATGCCCACTCTTGTTCGTCTTCTCCCCAGTGACGGGCCAAAAACTGCATAATAACTTCACAAGCTATACAATGTTTTAAAAGATTTTGATTTTTAAGGTGCTTTGTTAATAAATCCCAGGCTTCCTCTCTTTCCATCTTATTTGCTCAAATAATCCAAGGGGTTAAGACATTTACCATTTTTCTTCACTTCAAAGTGAACATGATAAGCGGTAGCATTTCCCGTCATACCCACTCGGGCAATGGCATCTCCTTGATTTACCTTTTGTCCTTTATTTACTAAATTTACTGAATTATGAGCATATAAAGTTTGCCAACCATCTTGATGGTCAATTATTACCACTCTACCATAGCCATTCATCCAACCGCTGAAAGACACCACTCCACTACGAGAAGCTTTAATCAACGCACCTGAAGGGGCTAAAATATCAACTCCAGAGTGGAGTCTTCCCCCTCGTGTACCAAAAGTGGAAGAAACTCGGCCGGAAACAGGCCAGAGGAAAGAGCTACTGGATTTTTCGTAGCTTTGAGGAAGATAAGAAGGAATACGAATACTTTGCCCTATTTGCAAAGTACTTTTTTCAGTAAGATTATTGATTCTCAACAAATCCTGGAGAGAAACCCGGTAGCGACGCGATATTCCCCATAGAGTATCTCCAGATTGCACCTTATAAATTTGGTAGTTTTCCTCTTTCGCCGGAGGAGATGCAACCCGTACTTGAGGAATGGTAAGTTTCATACCAATAGAGAGGATACTATTAGCATTTAAATTATTAGCCCTCATAATGGAATCCATATCTACTCCATAAAGGCGAGAGATTAACCACAGAGATTCTCCCTCTTTCACTACATGAGTAACATTAGAAGATGCAACAGAGGTTGTATTTTCCTTGCCTGAAGAAGGTAAAACAATTTTCTGTCCCACCTGGAGAACAGATTTTTCCGAAAGACCATTGGCCGCAAGAAGAGAAGAAAGAGGGATATTAAATTTACGAGATATTCCCCACAGAGTGTCTCCAGCTTTAACCTGGTATATCGCTTCACTATTTCCTTCTTCTAATTTAATTTTCATTCCTACTCGAAGAGTAGATTTTTCCGTAAGGTTATTAATTTGCAAAAGCTTTGCCAGAGGTATTTGATAACGGTGAGATATGGCCCACAGGGTGTCTCCTGGTTCTACCACATGATAGCTCTCTGCCCAGGCAGGAAAAACCCAAACATTGATTAAAAATAGAAACAGGAAGAAGAACCGCCTTTGTGACCCCATTACCATCTCCTCCTTAAAGCCAGGACTAATTTTTTACCGCTTAGTTCCCATTCTTTACTGATTCCTTCTCTTTCTTCGTTACTTAATAAAGAAAGAGAAGAAGCTAAAACTTCATTTTGAATCAGGGAACTATATTTCTTTATTAAATCTACCCATTCTGGGTCAGTTTCTTTCTTAACTTGTAAATCAATTCTATCTTCTACTTCTAAACCCGCTTCTTTACGCCACACCTGAATAGTATGGATTAAATCTCTCACCATTCCTTCTTCCTGAAGCTCTGAGTCCAGAAAAGTATCCAAAATAACGGCATATTCTCCTTCGCTCTCTACCGCCAAACCTTCTTTAGCTTGCAGTTCTAATTCTACTTCTTCTCGCCTTAGTATAATATTTTCTCCCCCTAAAAGTAAAGATATTTCTCCATTTTCCCAAAATTGACGGCTTTTATCTTCTTCTAAGGTCTTTAGTAATCGAGCTATTTCTTTCACTTTTTGGCCATAGCGAGGACCTAAAACAGAAAATCGAGGTTTTAAAGAAACATTAACTTCTTCGGGAAGATGTGAAATCCATCCTATTTCTTTAACGTTTAACTCTTCTTGAATAATAGAAGTAAAAGGAAAAGCCCAGTCTCTTTCCTTTTTATTGGGCACTACCAAAATTGCTCGACGAAGTGGCTGTCGGAGCTTAATGTTCACCTTGTTACGCACTGAACGACCTAAATTAGTAAGTTTCCTTACCACTTCCATAGCTGATAATAACTCTTTATCTATACTTTCTTCCTCCGGCAGAGGATAATTTTCTAAATGAATGCTTTCTTTCTTGCCCTGAGCATCAGCTTCCAGTGTTTGATAGAGTAATTCTGCAACTGCAGGAATAAAAGGAGCTAAAAGCTTAGTCAAGTTAGTAAGAACTTGATAAAGAGTATGATAGGCACTCACCTTATCTTCATCTTTCTCCGCTTTCCAGAAGCGACGTCGAGAGCGTCTGATGTACCAATTGCTTAAATCCTCTATCACAAAGTCTTCTATAGCTTTACTTGCCCGAGAAATTTCGTAGGAATCTAAACACTTCCGCACTTCCTTTATTAATTCCTGTAAGCGAGATATAACCCATCGATCAAAAACGCTTCTTTTTTCCAGAGGCAAAAAAGAAGTTGGTGGTTCATACCCATCAATATTAGCATAAAGGATAAAAAAGTTAGTTACATTCCACAAGGTGTCAAAAAATTTACTGAGAACTCCTCTTATTGCTTCTTTCCCAAATCTTTTAGGCACCCAGGGAGGAGAAACAGAAAAAACATACCAGCGCACCACATCAGCTCCATAGTCTTTAATTAACTCCCAAGGATTGACTACATTACCTATATGTTTACTCATTTTTTGTCCCTTTTCATCCAGCCCTAATTCAGTAACCAAACAATTACGATACGCTGGGCTATTAAAAAGAAGAGTAGCCAAAACATGAAGGCTGTAAAACCAACCTCGGGTCTGGTCTATAGCTTCACAAATAAAATCAGCAGGAAAACTCTCCTCGAACTCTTCTCTGCCTTCAAAGGGAAAATGAATTTGAGCTACAAACATTGCTCCGGAATCAAACCAGCAATCAATTACTTCCGGAACCCTTTTCATCACTCCGCCGCAGCGGGGGCAAGAAAAAGTGATTCTATCTACATAAGGACGATGCAGTTCGATTTCCTCTATATTTTCTTGCGACCTATTTTTTAACTCTTCTATAGAACCAATGGCTTCCCGAAAATCACAATTTTCACATTGCCAAATATTTAGAGGTGTTCCCCAATACCTCTCTCGAGAGAGAGCCCAATCTACTACATTAGACAAAAAATCTCCAAATCTTCCTTCTTTAATATGAGGGGGATACCAATTAATTTTCTGATTATTTTCGAGAAGTGCTTCTCGAAAAGCAGTAGTTTTAATAAACCAACTTTCTTTAGCATAATAAAGAAGAGGTGTATCGCACCTCCAACAAAAGGGGTAGGAATGTCGATAAATTTCTTTTTTAAATAATTTACCTTTTTCTTTCAAATAATCAATAATCAAGGGGTCGGCGTCCTTTACCCACATTCCTTGCCAGGGAGTGACTTCTTCTCCATATTTTCCATCCGGTTGTACTGGCTGCAAAAGAGATAGCCCTTCTCTCTGAGCCAATCGCATGTCATCTTCACCAAAAGCTGGAGCAATATGTACTACTCCTGTTCCTTCTTCCGTGGTAACAAAATCAGCAGAGAAAACTTCATATCCTTTTTCAGCTATCAAAAAATTCAATAATGGCTCATATGTTATTCCCACTAATTCTTTTCCTTTATATTTCTTAATTACTTTATAATTGTCATCTTTACCCAATAAACGGTGAAAACTGTCTTCACCCAGAATATAATGTTCACCATTTTCTTCATTTATCACTTCTAAATAATTAATATCCTCACCCACTGCCAGAGCAACGTTGGCTACCAAAGTCCAAGGGGTGGTAGTCCATACCAAGAAATATGTTTTCTCTCTGTTTCGGATGGCAAACTTAACATAAATAGAAGGATCTTCTGTCTCTCGGTAACCCAAAGCCACTTCATGGCTGGAAAGAGAGGTTCCGCAGCGAGCACAATAAGGTAGAACTTTATATCCCTGATACAATAATTCCCTATTCCACAACTCTTTTAATATCCACCACAAAGTTTCAATATATTCATTGCTGCAGGTAATGTAGGGATGTTCTAAATCCATCCATATACCTAATCTATTGGTTAGCTTTTCCCACTCCCTGATATACTTAAAAACACTTTCTTTGCACTTCTGGTTAAATTTATCCACTCCATAATGTTCAATTTCTGGTTTTCCTGAAATTCCTAATTCTTTTTCCACCTCTAATTCTACTGGCAAACCATGAGTGTCCCACCCGGCCCGGCGAGGAACATAATAACCACACATTGTTCGATAGCGAGGAATTAAATCCTTAATACTACGGCCAATAATATGGCCAGCATGAGGATAACCATTAGTAGTAGGAGGGCCCTCGTAAAAAGAAAATCGAGGCGACCCTTCTCTTTGCTTCAGACTCTTCTTAAATATATTCTTATCTTTCCAGAATTCTAAAATCTCTTCTTCTTGTTGGGCTAACCGAGAAAGCTGGCCCAAAGCTTTAAACATTAATCCTCACCTTCCTACTTTTCTTGATAGAATCTTACTTCTTAACTATCCATTTACTTCTATTGGCTCTACTAAAAGATAGGGAAGTAAAATCCTTCCTCCTATCCAGCGACTATCTCGAGAAATTTCCTTAAGGTTTAGAAGAGCTTGATAAGCATTTCCGCTAATCATTACATCTTTTACTCGTCCCTTAATTTCTCCTTCTTTAACATAAAAACCTAATTGAACGTTACAGGAAAAATAACCGGAAGCAACGTTACTTTGACCTAACCCTAAAACGCTGTCTACTACTAAGCCCTCTTCTAATTCTTCTATCAAAGTACTGTTATCTCGTAAGCCGTTTTTAATCCGAAGAGAAGAAAAACCAGGTTCAGGTAAATCCCGATAAGAACTGCGAAAACCATTCCCAGTAGGCTTTACTCCTCTTTTTGCCGCACTCCATAAATCCCACAAAGCACTTTCTAGACTACCTTTGTCCACCAAATATCTTTGATCTTTAGTTATAATCCCTTCATCATCAAAAGGACAAGAGCCTAAAGCCCAGGGCTCTTGCACTTCTTCTAAAGAAAAAAGAGAGGAAAAAACCACCTTTTTTTCCTTATCTTGTAGGGGCGATCTCCCGAAGACTAAGTTTTTACCGTTGAGACCATAAAGAAGAGGCAAAAATAAAACCAGACTTCCCGAAGGAGTAAAAATTACCGGATATTTTCCACTATTTAAATTAGCCACTCTCTGAGAAAACTCCAGCTTGGAAATTATCTCCTCTATTATATCCTCTACATTAATATCTCGATTGCCCCAACTTCTTTCTGTATAAACTTCTAAAATGTCTCCTTCTCTGGTCTGATTAGCGCTTACCCCTATTTCAAAAAAAGTTCGGGCAAACTTTAACTCCTCTTCGTGGTGATTTAAAAGAGATTTTTCTTCTCTGCCAGCATTGATAGTTACATCCACTAAAACCTGAGGGTAGCTCTCTCTTATCCGAGAAAGAATATAGTCTCCCAGCTCTATCATTTCCTGAATTTTTAAATTTTCTACTCCAGGGTCAACAAAGTTTTCCCATTCCCATGTAGAGGGATAAGTAGGAATAGAAAAATCTACTCGGTCTCCTATCTGACTCACTTCCAAAGCTCTATCCACTACTTCTTGAGGATTCAAGAAACGATTAAAAGCGTAAAATCCCAATTTTCCCTCTGGATTAATTACTCGTAAACCATAACCTTTCCTTTCCTCTTTTTCATAACCCTTAAAAACATTAGCTTCGTAGTTTATTGCTTGATTAAATACCTCATGGGTAAATAAATCACCAGCTATCCCTCTTTTTTTAAGTAAACTCACCACCTCAATCATTACCGCTACCTCCCACTAAAACTTCTCTTAACCGGATATGAGGACTTCCCGTAGGAGTGGGAAGTCCCATTTGCCCACCTTTTCCGCATCCCCCCACTTCCGTCCAACGAAAATCATTACCCACTGCATCTATTTTACCTAAGGTTTGAAATAAGTTTCCACTCAACACCACATCTTTAACTAACTCTTTTATTTTACCTCTTTCAATCAAGTAGCCATAAGCAGCAGAAAAAGTAAATAACTCCAAAGCCGTATTCCCCCCAATATATTCTACTGCATACAGACCTTGTTCTATGTCCGAAAATAAATCCTCTTTAGTAGTTTCTCCTCCTTCTATAGCTGTGTTAGTCATCCGCACTATAGGAGGAAAACGGTAGTTAATAGTTCGAGCATTACCAGTTACTTCTTCTTGCATAAGAAAAGCAGTTTCTCGGGAGTGAAGTCTTCCGTTCAGATAACCATTCTGAATGAGATAAGTTCTGCTTGTAGGTATACCTTCATCATCATAAGAAGAAGACCCCCGCAAATTATCTAAACTACCATCATCGAAAACATTTAATACCGACGAGGACACTCTTTTCCCTTTAGTCATTATTTTCTTCAGCTCTTCATTACGATAGAGAGCATCCGATTCACTGAGGTGACCAAACGCTTCGTGAATAAAGACCCCAGCAAGAACTGGATCTAAAACTACATCATACACCCCTCCGGAGAAAGAAGGAGCTTCTAAGAGAAGTAAAGCTTTTTGACCCACTTCTTGAGCCAGTTTTTCTTGATTTTTGACCAATTCAAAACCTTTTTTACCTGCCACTCCGTTTCTATATATCTCTATATTATCTCCCTTTCTTGCTGTAGCTGTAAAATTCAAGTTAATGTCCGGCTTTTGCCAATAAATCAAGGAACCATCAGAATTGGCTAAATAAATCTCCCGAAATTCATCACGATATTCCACTGAAGAACTTACCAATAATGGAGAAATTTCCTTTAAAACCTGATTATACTCCAAAAGAAGAGAAGTCTTATCTTTAAGAGATTTAAAACGAAAATCATCGACAAGGGTAATTTTCTTCTCCTCTCGAACTGGCGGTTTTCTTACCACTTCAATATCGCTTTTAGGTAACAAAGAAGCATCACTTATAGCTTTTTCCACTCTCTCTTGCAGATTATCCCAATCCTGAAAACTCTCAAACCACCAGCTACCTTGAGGAGATAGGAGGCGGATATAACCTCCTTTATCCGCCTCCACTCTTATTTTTTCCACTACTCCATTTTGCACTCGGATAGTAGTAGAAACAATATTTTCTAAACGAATCTCCATATATTCCCCTCTTTGGGGAAGGCGAACTAACTTTTCTAAAACTTCTATCATTGCTGGCTTGCTCCACCTGCTTCCGGAGAAGCTTCCGATTGAGGACTAGCTGGCTGAGAAGCTGGAGATGGAGTAGCCTCCTTAGGCAGATTTTCTTCTATTATAACAATTTCTGACTGATTTTTTAGGTCTTCAATAAGTTTTTCAAAGGTTTCCTGTTGCTTCTGAGGAAGAAGACGATTAGATATTTCCCCTTTTACTTCTTCTAATTCCTTGAGACGAGGCTTAAGGTGTTCCTCTACTAAGAAAATGTGAAAGCCGTAACTGGTCTCTACAATGTCACTGGTCTTCCCTGGGGCAAGATCAAAAAGAACTTTTTCTAAATTAGGGTCTAAATCTCCCTTTTTCAAGTAACCCATTTCTCCCCCTTGTTGAGCATCAGGAGATTCTGATTTTTCTTTCGCCACATCTTCAAATGGTTTGCCAGATTGGAGGTCTTGCAAAACCTCTTCAGCTTTTTCTTTGGTAGAGGTCATAATGTGTTTAGCTTTTACTTGCTCCGGCTCGGTGTAAAGAGAAGGATTAGAAGTGTATTCTTTTTGAATTTCTTCATCGGTTACCTGTACTTTGTTTAATATCTCCCTCTTAATCAACTCTGTCACTAAGATCTGACGTTTAATCTGTTCCAATTGTTTTAGTACTTCCGGATCGTTCTCTAAACCTAATTTTTGAGCTTGCTGAACCAGCAAAGTTTCCCGAACTAATTGTTCTAAAAGGTCTTTAATTCCTCCCGGGAATTGGACACGATAAGCTTCTGGGAGGGCATTCCAAATTTCTTCCACATCCTCAAGATAAATGGGTTCGCCATTTACTTCAGCCACCACAGTTTTTTCGCTACTTCCTTCCTGAGTTTGTTGGGCTTCTTGAATTTCTGGTGTTTCCTGAGTCCCCTGAACTTCTTGAGCCAGCACTCCCCATCCTAAACCCAAAACCAGAATTAAAACTACCGACCAAAAAACTATTTTTTGCTTCATTAAGATTTGTCTCCTTTCTTTTTAGTTTCTCCCTGCAAAGTTCGAAGGGAAAAAGTTTCTTCTAAAGTATCTTCTTCTTTGCTTTCTTCTCCTTCGTTTTTAAAATCCAGTAGAAGAGCTAATTTATTATTTACTTCTTTTGTTTCTTCTTTTAATTTACTAAGCAAGTAATCTAAATCCTTCAATCTTTCATTAAGCACCCAAAAAAGCAAAAGTCCGTACAAAATCACCACAATTAACAGAATACCCAAAAGCAATTTTTCTACCCCCTGTCTATTTTAGATCAGGACTTCACCGCTCTTAAACTCTTTTTTATCACCAAAATGCTCTTCTCTTATACCTATGCCAACCAAACAATTACGAGGTATAACTGTTCCTGGGGGAATCCTACTTGCCTTTCCTACCAAATTAACACCCCAGTTTAGAAGTTCAGGCCGAGCTGCATTAGGAGTAAAATCATCACCGTAGCCCAATACTACATTTTCTCCTACTACTATATTTTTATCCAGGATGCTTAAGTTGATCTTGGTTCCTTCTTTAACTATGGTATTATTAAAAATAATAGAATCTACTACTTCTGTGCCTTCTTCCAGTATTACTCCAGAAAAGATCACAGAGTGAATTACTTTCCCCTTAATTACTGCCCCTTCTCCTATTATACTTGATGACACATCTGCTTCTTCCCAGGTATGAGTAGGAGGATAATGACCACGATTGGTAAACACCATCCAATTAGGGTCATAAAGATTAAAAGCAGGTAATGGTTCCAAAAGGTGCATATTGGCTTCCCAGTATGCTCGAACTGTTCCCGCATCAAACCAAGGCTCGTTATAAAAATAAGCTTGCATTTTAGCTTTCCCCACGTTTTCCATAATTACATTACGTACTAAATCAAACTTTCCCTCTCGAGCATTGTTTATCAGTTTTTCTGCCAAAAATTCCATCCGAAAAACATATATGCCCATAAAAGCAATATCAGTACGAGGAGAAAAGGGTTTTTCTTCAAATCCAGTAATCCAGTTGTCTTCATCTACTTCCATAATACCAAAACGGGTAGCATTTTTTCTATCCACCCGAGTAGCTACCAAAGTCACATCGGCATTCCTTTCCAGATGATAAGAAAACAAAGGATTATAATCCATAAGGTAAGCATGATCGCCAGAGAGAAGCAAAAGATGAGATATATTCTTACGATCCAAGATATTAAGATTTTGATATACCGCATCCGCTGTCCCTCGATACCAACCTTTAGCTGTTCTGCTCAAGTAAGGTTGTAAAAATTCTATCCCTCCTTTCTTGCGATCTAAATCCCAAGGACGCCCTACCCCAATATGTTCAATAAGAGAACGGGGCTGATACTGAGTTAGAACACCAATATCATAGATACCTGAGTTCACACAGTTGCTAAGAGGAAAGTCAATAAGACGATAGCATCCTCCAAAAGGAACAGCCGCTTTTGCCCTATCTACAGACAGGACACTTAAGCGGTCTCCTTTCCCACCTGCTAAAATCATAGCATATTTAATAGACAAATTTCTCACCTAACTTTTATCTTTTATAAATTGGCGAAAAGCCTTTGCTGCTTCTTCCGGAATTACTGAATTAATATAAAATCCTGTACCCCATTCAAACCCTGCTATATGAGCCAGAGAAGGCAAAACCTCTAAATGCCAGTGGTAATAGCCATCATAATTCTCTAAAGAACGAGGATAAGGAGCTGTATGGAGAATAAAATTAAAAGCCGGATCATGAAGAATAGCTTTGATGGCCAAAAGAACTTCTTTCAGAATAAAAGCAAAATTTGATATCTCTTCTTTCTCTATCTCCGAGAAAAAGGCACAATGACGCCGGGGAAGAATCCAAATTTCATAAGGAAAGCGAGCAGCATAAGGAATAAAAGCTATAAATTTTTCTACTTCTTTAACCAATCGTTCCCTTTTCATTTCTTCTTCTATAACAGAACAAAAAAAACATTTCCCTTCTCTCTGATAGAATTCCCTTGCCCCCATCAATTCTTCCTGCACTCTCTTAGGGATAACGGGAGTAGCAATTAATTGAGAATGAGCATGAGGTAGAGAAGCTCCCGCTTTTTCACCCTGATTTTTAAAAATTAAACAATAGTGCAAGCGAGGGTCTTCTCCTAATTTTCTGATCCTTTCTCGGTAAGTATAAAGCACATCTTCTATTTGGGAAATAGGAAGATCTGCTAAATCTAAGTAATGACTGGGAGTCTCTATTATTACCTCGTGTACCCCAAAACCGCTCATATTTTCATAAAATCCATCAATATTATGATGTAAAGGCTCACAAGGTAAAAGAGCAGGAAACCTATTAGGTACTACCCTCACCCTCCAGCCTTCTTCATTAGGAAGAGTCTCTTTTTCCCGAATGCTAAATGCCTCAGGTGGGGTACAGTGTTCTTTACCAGGACAAAACACACAGGGAAAAGAGCTTTCTCTCTCCCAGCCTTCACCAAATTGATAAGGTTTAACGCCTCTTTCTTCAGCAACAATAACCCATCTTCCTGTTAAAGGATCTTTTCTGAACTCAGACATTAAAAACAACAATCTCCCTCAAGGAATCCACTCCTCATTTCCCTGTAAACTCTGCAAAAATAATGTCAGAAGTTTAATAGTATGCTCTAAATCTTCTAAATCTACTATCTCTCCAGGAGTATGCATATAACGGTTGGGAATGCTAATCAACCCTGTAGCCACTCCCTCTCGAGTAATCTGGATAGCATTAGCATCGGTACCTGTAGCTCGAGATTCAGCTTGCAGCTGATAAGGAATCCCCTCTTTTTTAGCCACCTCTACCACTCTCTGCCAAACATGAGGATTAATGTTAGGACCTCGAGAAATTACTGGACCTTTACCCAGGGCTATTTCTCCCACCCTTCTTTTATCTATATCTGGACAATCAGAAGCAAAAGTAACATCAATAGCAATACCTATCTGTGGGGCTATACCAAAAGCACTGGTTTTAGCTCCTCGCAACCCCAATTCTTCTTGTACCGTACTAACTCCATAGACAGCACAGCATAGTTTGTCTTTTTCCAGAGAACGCAAGACCTCTCCTATTATAAATACTCCTACTTTATCATCAAATCCCTTTCCTGCCACTTTAGTTCCCAAAAGAGGCTCAAAACCCACATCAAAAGTAATAGGGTCTCCCACAGTAATTTTTTCTAATGCTTCTTCTTTACTTTGAGCACCAATATCTATCCACTGTTCCTCAATTTTTGCCACTTTTTGGCGTTCTTTATCCTCCAGAAGATGGATAGGTTTTTTACCTATCACTCCGGGTATTGTTCCTGAAGAAGTATGAACCAGTACTCTCTTCCCCGGAAGAATATGGGCATCAATGCCTCCTACCGTAGAAAAGTAAATATAGCCCTGGTCATTAACATACTCCACCATCATTCCTATCTCATCACAGTGACCAGCCAGCATAACTTTAACTTTTCCTTCCGGATTAATTACTCCAAAAGCATTACCATGAACATCTTTATAATATCGGTCCACTCGGTCTTCAACCCGTTTTAAAAAAACTTGTTGCACTTTTTCTTCAAAACCAGAAGGGCTGGGAGTACTAATCAAACTTTCTAAAAAATCCATCTGGTCTTTTTCCATAATGCTTCCTCCTCAATTATTAATTTCTATTAATTCTTCCTTAGCCAAAGCTAAATCTAAAACTTGATTTATATTCTCCACCAGAAAAAAGTTCATCATTTTTTTAACCTCTTCTGGCACTTCTTGTAAATCTTTTTCATTTTCTTGGGGTAAAATTATTTTCCTAATTCCTGCCCGATAAGCAGCTAAAACTTTTTCTTTCACTCCACCAATAGGCAACACTTTACCAGTAAGGGTAATTTCTCCAGTCATAGCCAGGTCGTGATGAACAGGCACTCGAGCTAAAGCGGAAATCATAGACACTACCATAGTAATACCCGCCGACGGCCCATCTTTGGGGATTGCACCAGCAGGAACATGTACGTGAATGTCGTTTTTTTCATAAAAATCAGGAGATATATTCCACTCTTCTGCTCGAGCTCGAACACAGGAGAGAGCAATTTTAGCTGACTCTTGCATAATTTCTCCCATATTCCCAGTCAAAAGAAGACTCCCCTTACCAGATAAAACCACCGTTTCTACAAAGAGTATCTCTCCTCCACTCTCTGTCCAAGCTAAGCCCGTGGCTACTCCTATTTCATCTTTCCCTTCCATTACCTCATCCAAAAACCGACGAGGACCTAAAAATTCCCTCAACTTTGCTTCGTCCACCACAAAAGGACCTTGAACTCCCTGAGCCACTCCCTTAGCTATTTTCCGGCAAATAGTGGCGATGTTTCTTTCTAGGTTTCGCACCCCCGCCTCTCGAGTATATTCTCTAATTATTTTTCGAATAACATCCGCTTCTATAACCACATCTTCTACTCGGAGACCATTTTCCTCGCATTGTTTAGGTATAAGATATCGCTGAGCAATAGCTATTTTCTCCAAATCAGTATAACCAGATAGAAAAATAATCTCCATTCGGTCCAAAAGAGGAGGAGGAATAGTATCTAAAACATTAGCAGTAGCAATAAACATAACTCGAGAAAGGTCAAAAGGAACATCTAAATAATGGTCTACAAAACTATAATTCTGCTCCGGGTCTAAAACTTCTAAAAGAGCAGAAGCCGGATCTCCTCTAAAGTCTGCGCCTATTTTGTCTACTTCATCGAGCATAAAAACTGGGTTATTCGTTCCTGCCTTCCGGATGCCCTGAATTATTTTTCCCGGTAATGCCCCCACATAAGTACGACGATGACCCCTAATTTCGGCTTCATCTCTTATGCCTCCCAGAGAAACCCGTACAAACTTTCTTCCCAGAGCTCGAGCAATAGATTTACCTAAAGAGGTCTTTCCTACCCCTGGAGGGCCAACAAAACAAAGTATTGGGCCTTTAATATCTCTTTTTAATTTATATACTGCCAAATACTCTAAAACCCTTTCTTTAACTTTTTCTAAATCATGGTGGTCTTCATCCAGTATTTTTTTAGCTAAATCTATATCTAAGTTATCTTCAGTGCTAACTCCCCAGGGAAGCTCAATTATCCAATCTAAATAATTTCTAATCACTGGATATTCAAAAGAATTAGGAGAAAGACGAGAGAGTCTTTCTATCTCTTTTTCCGCTTCTTTTCGCACTTCCGGAGGTAAGTCTAAACTTTCTATTTTTTCTTTTAGTTCTTTGATTTCTGAGCTTTTCTCGTCTAATTCCCCTAACTCTTGCTGAATAGCTTTTAGCTGCTCTCGTAAGAAATATTCTCTTTGATTTTTTGCCATTTCCTGTTGAACTTGAGATTGAATTCGACTACCAATCTGGAGTATTTCTAATTCCCGGGTAAGATAAAAGCTCAACCTGGTAAGCCTAGTAGATAAATCAGGAGTGGATAAAATCTCCATCTTACTTTCTACATCTAAATTGAGATTAGAAGCTATAAAATTAGCTAAGCGAGAAGGCTTGTTAATATTCAAAGCAGTTATAAAAGCTTCCCGAGGAAGATAAGGAGCTAATTCTACCACTTGTTGGAAAAGGCTAACTACATTCCTTACCAGAGCTTCTACTTCGTCAGACTTGATTTCTTCCTCTTTTATTACTTCTATCTTAGCTACAGGATACGGTTCCCATCTAACCCATTCCTTAATTCGAAACTTCACTAATCCCAAGATTAAAACCTGCACTGCATCTTCAGGAAGTTTAATAAGACGAGAAATCTTCCCTATTACTCCTATTTCATAAAAATCTTCTGGAGAAAGATTTTCTCCTTTTGCTTCTCCACGTAGTGAAATTACCCCTAAAATTTTTTTATCTAAAACTACATCGTTTATCAACTTCACCCAGGGTTCTCCTGTTACTACCCAAGGTAGAGCAATTTCAGGGAAAAGAACATTATCCTTGAGAGGCAAAATGGGTAATTCTTCAGGAAAATCGTTTTCTTTATCTTCTTCCAAAGAAGGAGAGTTTTCCTGAAAACTATTTTTTTCTTCTTCAGTCAAGCCTTCTTCTAAAATAAACCAAGCGTTATTCCATTCCATCTTTATATGTCTCCTAAGTTATGGAAATTTTTCTTTCTTTAATATTTTTTAATCCTTCAATAATCAGAAAACCATTGGAGTATTTAGCTTTAACTTCTTTTACTTCCTCAGGTAAATTAATCTCTCGATAGAAAGGACCAAAGTGAATCTCCATCAAATAATAATCCTCCTTAGTAGAATAGGGTGGCTCTTTCCTTTGACCGCTCACCTTGAGCTTTCTCCCTTCCACTGTAACTTCTACATCCTGAGGAGAAACACCGGCTAACTCTACTATTACTACTACATGGTCAGGGGTTTCAAAAATATCACAGTAAGGTACCCAAGTTTCTTCTCCAAACTCAGTAAACCCTACTTTCCCTTCCGAAATATGTTTCATAAACTTCTGCATTTCTTTTTGAAAATAATTAACCTCTTCCCACCAATCATTAAAGTCTTTTTTCATAACTTCCTCCTAAAATACCGCTAATAGTCTCTGCAAATAATAGATCCCTGAGTAAGAATCTATTTCTATTCTCACCAGATTATTGCCTAACTTTAGGTAATCGGCGATATAAACCATTTGGGCTTCAGCTGGAGTAACCCTTCCTTCTACAGCTCTACCTGAAAAAATCAGCTGGTCATTGAGGAAAATTTTAAGAAACACATCGCCCTGAGCCTTTCCCCACAAATATAATGCCCCAAAGTGGAGAGGCTGAGAAAGAAAAAATCCCACTTCTACAAACTCTCCCTCCTGCAAAGAAAGAACACGAGCAGGATTAGCTGCATAACCAGAGAGCAACTCTCCTCGGTAAGTTAAATGGTTAAAATTAGTATAAGGCTCGCCAGAAGTAAAGTCGAGAAAATACAACCCCTCTTTAGAATAAGTTTCTAACCCACTTATTGTACCATAGGCATAATCTTCTGACGGAAGAAGATTTCTTGCCCCAGCAAAAGACGCTTTAATTTCTACCATCTCTTGTCCTACTACTTGAGGAGCATATAAACGATTAGTAGTTGTACCCGCACTGTTAGTGTAGGTTATTTCTTTCTCCCAGCTACCAACACTGGTTTTCCACCGAACGCTTCTTCCTTCCACCGGCTCTCCTCGCAAATCTCTAAGCTCGGCCTGAAAATCAAGGACTTCACCCCCCGCTATTTGAAAAGATTTGGGGGTAAGAGTAATAGTAGTTTGTATTTTTTCAGGATTGACCAGAAAGCTAAGCTCTCCTTGAGCTTCCTGATAGACCATATCACCAGGAAAACGAGCTTTTAATTTCACATCTGTGCTCTCTGTCAAGGAAGGAGCACTGTACCAGACCTCGGCCATACCTGAGGTAGAAGTATAAGTTTCGTAATTATCTAGAGTTCCTTGGTTAACTTCCCAGTAAATTGGTCGGTTAAACAAAGCATTTCCTTCTCCATCAGACAAAAAAACTCGGACTTTTAGTTTTCCCCCTGCAGGGATTTCACCAGGTATCTGGTCGAAAGAAATAAAGGAAGGAGATAATTCTCTTTCCTTGGTGGCTATTTGAATTCTACAATAGTGCAAAGGAACAGAATATCCCAGAATTCTTTCTATCTGAGAAGGATTTTTCATAATCTCTACCAATAAACGGTCTGGTATTATTCGGTCAGAAAGTATCATTAAAAATCTTTCCACGCCTTCTGGACCAGAAACCACTCCATAAATTTTTCGCTGTGCTTCCTCTACTATAAGTTCATTATTTTTAATGATACGGGCTCTTCCATCCGTGGTATAATCAAATATGCTCACATAACCGTCTTTGGAGCTACCGTATTGCAAAACAATGTTTTCTCCTGGGTAATAGAGCCCCCATTCTCCTTTGTCTGGAAGCAAAAATAAAAAAGGAGAAAGAGGCAAAGAATCAATTCGACTTACTTCCGAAGAAGAAACACCAAATTCAAAAGTTTGAGCTCCCACTTCACTACTTATCCCTACCAAGAAAAAAACAAGTATTAAAACCCCCCCTAACTTTTTCACTTCCATTCCTCCTTAGGTTTTTCTATACTTTCTCCATTTTCTAAAACAAGAGAGGAGAAATCTTCCTCTTTAATATCTGCTCCAACTCGGCAATTCCTACCCACTATTGCTCCAGAAGGAATACGAGCGTTTCTACCCACTACAGTTAAACCACTTTTAAGCATATCAGGAATTGTTTGGTTAGGGCGTAAACTTTCTCCATATCCTACTCTGGCTTTTGAACCTACTATTATATTTTTATCCAGAATGGCTCTATCTATTACTGCTTCTTCCTCAATCCTAGTATCGCTCATTATAATAGAGTGGCGAACCTCCGCACCTCTACTAACGTAGACTCCACTAAAAATTACTGAATCTTCTACACTACCATCGATGATAGCACCACTACCTAACAAGCTACGCCTAACTCTGGCTCGATAGCTCATTTTTACTGGGGGGCGATCTTCGATAAAAGTGTATATAGGCCATTCCTTATCATAAAGGTCAAGAGCAGGAGATGACCCCAGTAATTCCATATTAGCTTCCCAGTAAGCATCTATGGTTCCTACATCTTTCCAATACCCAGAAAAACGAAATCCGTAGACCCTTCTCCCTCTTATCATCCTGGGTATAATATCCTTACCAAAATCAAAAGAGGTATCCTCCCGAAGAGCTTCTTCTTCTACCTCTTCTTCGAGAATATGACGATCAAAAACATATATTCCCATATTAATTAAGTTACTGCGAGGATGGAGAGGTTTTTCTTCAAAATCGGTCACCCTCTCTTGCTCATCAAGGGATAGCACTCCGAAGCGATGAGCTTCTTCCCAAGGAACTTCTATTACTGCTACAGTTAAATCTGCTCTCTTCTCTTGGTGAAAACGAATTAAGCTACGATAATCCATTTTATATACATGGTCTCCAGAGAGAACAAGAACTAAGTGAGGATCGTGGTCTCGAATAAAACGCAGATTCTGATATACTGCATCCGCTGTTCCCCGATACCAATTGGTAACAACATCGCTTATGTAGGGCTGGAGAAGAAAAACTCCCCCTTCCATTCGGTCTAAATCCCAGAACTTACCAATTCCAATATGCTCGTGAAGAGAACGAGGATTATACGGGGTGGGAATTCCTATACAATATAAACCAGAATTAACACAATTACTTAAAGGGAAATCAATAATTCGATACTTACCTCCGAATGGCACTGCTGGTTTGGCTCTTTTTTCTGAAAGAATATCTAACCTTTTGCCCTCTCCTCCTGCTAAAATTAGCGTTAGAACTTCTCTTTTGTACACTCCTGTTCCCCCTTTGTTAAAACCCGCAAAATACTATGTATCAAATATAGAAAATGTTGCCGAAAACTCTCTTTTTGAGATGATGGATTATCTTCCCCCAACCACCAAAACCAATCGCTACCCTCCGCTTGATATATGAGGTCTTGAATTTTCTCCCTTTCTTTTTTTGATAAATATTCCTTTTCCCTATCCCAGAGTTTCTTCACTCTTCGCAATTCTTCCCAAGCCCAGTTTTTTTCCGGATGTCCGATCCAGGTGTTCAAATTACCATAAATCCAAGAACCAGGCACAATGCGAGAAAGAGGAGGAAGAAAAGAAAAACTTTCTAAATATTCTCGAGGAGTAATAGTTATAAATTCTTCACTTTCTGAGAGTGCTTGATAAAGAGAAGTAATGAAGGGCAATCCATTATCCACATAGTATTCCCACGCATTTTCCCCATCTAACACTATGTTTACCAGATAAGGTTTACCATCGGGGAGCGCTTCTTTTATAGCCCTCAAATGATTAGTAAAATCCTTTACTGCTTCTTGAGCAGCAAGATGTTGGTAACTAAAACCTATCAAGTCTGACAATCCAGTATCTCGAAAGAAAATGGTAATATCTTTTCCTTCTTTGCTCCAAAGGTGGGGAAGATAAAGTTCCG
>JARRCQ010000135.1 GCA_029982105.1 Candidatus Atribacteria bacterium
TGTGTTTTTCGTCATCCTAGTTTTCAGGCATTATCAGAGGATATAATGTTTGAAATACCCATTCAAGAAATAAAACCTCAGGAATACTTTCAATTTATTAAAAAGAATTGAGGGAAAAAGATGCTTTTACAAACTTTTTGTCACGTTCCCGGTATTGGGGAAAAAATAGAAAGAAAAATCTGGCAAGAGGGTATTAAGACCTGGGAAGAAGCCTTAAATTATCCGGCTTTAGAAAAAATTATCCCTTCTCCCTTTTCTCGTTCATCTCGTCCTTTTCTTTATCGTTCCCTACAAAAATTGGAAAAAGGTGAAGCTCGTTTTTTTAAGGAACATTTAGATAGTTATAATCATTGGAGGTTATTCCCCCATTTCCAAAACGATACTGTATTTTTAGACATTGAAACCACTGGTTTAAATCCTCCCCAAGATTATGTTACTGCCATAACTATTTTTGATGGGAAAAGAATAAAAACCTTTATTCAGGGAATCAATCTACCCAAGTTCAAAGAAGAAATTATGAAGTATAAAGTGATAGTAACTTTCAACGGTAAATGCTTCGATATCCCCTTTTTAGAACATCATTTAGGGATAAAATTCCCTCAAGTGCATTTAGACCTTCGTTTTATTCTTCGCAGCTTAGGTTTTAGAGGAGGCCTTAAAGCTTGTGAAAAATCCATAGGCATCGATCGAGGAGAACTGCGGAACGTGAACGGTTATACTGCAGTTTTGCTGTGGCAAAAATACCGGGAAGGCTGTCCAGAAGCATTAGAAACACTATTAGCCTATAATGTAGCAGATACGGTAAACTTAGAAAAATTGATGGTTTTTGCCTACAATGAGAAACTCCGCAGCTATCCCTTTCCTCAACTTTCTATGTCCCTTACTCCCAAAAAAATAGTTATCCCCTATCAAGTTCATCCGGAAATACTGCAGGAAATAAATCATGAATACTGGCGCACCGTGACCCAAAAGGAGGTGAAAGTGTGAGTAGTTCTTATACTACCATCAGCAAAGAAAAAATGGAATCTGTGATTAATGCTGATTGTCATGACCCTTTTTCCATTTTGGGAATGCACCCTTTGGAAAAAGAAAAGGGAGTTTGTGTAAGAGCTTTTGTTCCTACAGCTAAAAAGGTAAAAGTAATAGACCGATATAATAGCCAAAATAGTTGGCCAATGAACAAAGTAGAAGAAAGAGGTTTTTTTGAGTTAGTTCTTCCGGGAAAAGACTTCTTTGCCTATCTTTTAGAAATAGAAGAGGAAGGAGGGATAAGAGTTACTGCTGAACCCTATTCTTTCCTTCCTTTTTTTTCAGAATTCGACCTTCATCTGTTTAACGAAGGCACTTATCATTTTGCCTATGAACGACTAGGAGCACACCTACTTGAAGTGGGGGGGGTAAAAGGAGTTTATTTTAGTGTTTGGGCGCCTAATGCCCGCCGGGTAAGTGTCGTGGGTGATTTCAACCGCTGGGATGGACGCATCCACCAAATGAGAGTATTGGGAAACTCAGGAGTATGGGAGATATTTGTTCCTCAAGCAGAAGAAGGAGCCAAATATAAATTTGAAATCAAAACCAAAGAGGGACACCTCCTCCTCAAAGCCGATCCTTATGCCTTTTTCTCTGAATTACGCCCTGCTACGGCTTCCATTGTATACCATCTCTCCTCTTTCCCTTGGCAAGATGAAGAATGGATGGAGAAAAGAAAATCTCAAAATCTTCTTTCTTCTCCTTGGAATATTTACGAGGTCCACTTAGGTTCTTGGAAAAGAGGAAAAGACAATACCTTTTTGAATTATAGAGATTTAGCTCACCAATTAGTTGCTTATGCCAAAGAAATGGGATTTACCCATATTGAGCTTCTTCCTGTTGCTGAACATCCTTTGGATGCTTCCTGGGGTTATCAGGTAACTGGATATTTCGCTCCTACCAGCCGTTTTGGCACTCCAGAAGATTTTCGATACTTTGTTGATTATTGTCATCAAGAAGGAATAGGAGTAATTTTAGACTGGGTAATCGCTCATTTTCCCAAAGATGCTCATGGTTTAGGAAGATTTGACGGCACTGCCCTATATGAGCATTTAGACCCCCGGTTAGGAGAACACCCCCATTGGGGAAGTTATATTTTCAATTACGGGAGAAATGAGGTAAGAACTTTTTTAATCTCCAACGCTTTCTACTGGTTTAAAGAATATCACATCGATGCCTTACGGGTTGATGCAGTAGCCTCTATGCTCTATCTTGATTATGGTAGAAAAGAAGGAGAGTGGATACCTAATCCTTATGGAGGGAAAGAAAATTTAGAAGCTATTAATTTTCTCCGCTATCTACACGAAAATGTCTACCGTTGTTTTCCTGGAATTGCCACTATTGCTGAGGAATCTACCGCTTGGCCTGGAGTAACAATACCCCCATACCTTGGAGGGCTGGGATTCCTTTTCAAATGGAATATGGGATGGATGAATGATTTCCTCACTTATATTAGCAAAGACCCCATTTATCGCAAATATCACCACCAAAACCTTACCTTTCCTATGCTTTACGCTTTTTCTGAAAATTTCATTTTACCTATTTCCCACGACGAGGTAGTGCATGGAAAAAGAAATCTTATCGATAAAATGCCTGGAGACTGGTGGCAGAAATTTGCTAATGTGCGGCTGAGCTTTGCCACTATGCTTGGCTACCCAGGTAAAAAGCTCATTTTTATGGGCACAGAATTTGGGCAGTGGCGAGAGTGGAATCACGATATAGAGCTGGATTGGTTTTTATTAGGTTACGAAACTCACCATCAACTTCAAAGATTAGTGAAAGACCTAAATCACCTTTATAACACTGAAAAATCTCTCTTTGAACTGGATTATTCCTGGCAAGGGTTTGAATGGATCGATTGTAACGATGCCGATAACTCCGTAATTTCCTTCATCCGCAAAAGCAAAAACCCCCAGGATTTTTTAGTTTTTGTTTGTAATTTCACCCCCGTTCCTCGCCCCAATTATCGGATAGGAGTACCTCAAGAAGGTTTTTATCAGGAAATCATAAATACTGATTCAGAAATTTATGGAGGTAGCAACATGGGAAACTGGGGAGGAGTATGGACAGAAAATATTCCCATTCACGGGCGTCCTTTTTCCTTAAACCTTGATCTTCCACCTCTCGGCTCTCTAATTCTCAAGTGGCGAGGAAGGCCTGGAATCCAGATGGGGGAAAATCATAAGTAAGCTATAAATTTGCATGGTGGTAACAATGAAAATTTTAGAAGGATTAGCACTACGTTTCCTGATAAAAGAAATAGAAAAAGAAGTTACAGGAGCACGAATTCAGAAAGTTTTCACTACAGCCAGGAAAGAAACCTGGTTAGAAATTTATTCTCCTCAAGGAGGGAAATCTCTGGTTATTTCCCTCCACCCCCAGGAAAACTTTATCTTTACCACTTATCGTTCAGAGGCAGTGAAAGAAAAATCTAATAACTGGCAACAACTCTTGAACAAATATTTAGTAGGAGGGAAAATTGTTTCTCTTGCCCAAGTAGGTTGGGATAGGGTGATAAAAATAGAAATTAAAAATCCTCATCTTTTTGAAGAGGGCAATGTTTACTTATTTATAGAGCTAACCGGAAGAAATACCAATGCTATTTTAACTGACCAAAACGAGCCTTTGCATATTTTAGGAGTTTATCGTCGGATTGATAAAGACCAAAACCGGTTTAGAGCTTTGCTACCAGGAGAAGAATATTCTCTACCTCCTCAGAAAGATAAAATTGACCCCCTTCTCTTCCTTCAGGGGGTAGAAAAAGACTTAATTTTTCTTTATCCTCCCGAAGAGCTGCAAAGTAAACTCATCCACCAAATAGATGGTATTGGCCCTTTTTTAAGCCAAGCAATAGTAGAAAAAGTGGGAAAACAGGGGAGCGTTCAGAAAGCAATAAGGGAAATTGTCTCCCCTCTTTTATCAAAAGATTATAAAGTAAAAGTATTTTTTTCTCCTTCTGGAGAACCTCAGGGAATATTCTGGGGCTCAGCTACTCCTTACCCTTCTCTCTCCCATCAAGAGTTTCCCTCTTTTAATCAGGCAATAGAATTTTTCCATTTTTCCTGGTGGGAAAAGCAAGAAGAGCTTACGCAGCAAAAAATAAAGGAGAGAAGATTAAAAGAAGAACTGGATTTCTTAAAAAAAGAGAGGGAAAAGATTGAAAGCCTGATGAAAAATGAAGAGGAGATAGAAGAGTTAAAGATAAAAGGAGAGCTTTTGAAAGTTCTCCCCAGTTTAGAAGTAATAAGGAAAACCGAGGAGGGAATAGTAGTAAAAAATATTTTTTCCTCCCCTCCTCAAGACATCTTCATCACCCTTAACCCTTATCTTTCTTTGAACCAAAATATGCAAAATTATTTTCGGCTTTATCGTAAAAGCCGAGAAAGAAATCTAAAAATAAAGGAAAGACTGAAAGAATTAGAAGAAAAAGAAAATAAAGTAGAAAAAATTTTTGAAGAAGAGCCTCCTCCAGAAGAGAATAAAACTTCTCCCTCTTCTCCCCCAGCTTTAAGATTTAAAACTTCCCAAGGAAGTGAAATATGGGTAGGGAAAAACGCAAAGAGCAACCATTTCTTAGTCACCAAAATCGCCTCTCCTCAGGACTATTGGCTTCACATAAGAGATTTACCAGGCTCTCACGTAATTTTAAAAATAAAAAGCAAAGAAAAAGAGGAAGAAGAAATACAAAAAGCTGCTCAAATAGCCGCTTATTTCTCCTCTTCTCGAGGAGAATCTAAAGCAGAAGTCATCTTAACCCAGGTAAAATATGTTCGCCCTCTTCCCGCTCAGATAGGAAAAGTAACTTACCGAAGAGAAAAAACTCTTCTCGTTAAACCTCAGCTACCCAAAGACATTACTCCCTGGTAAACCATTCTTCTTTATAACTATGCTCTATAAAAATGAACAGCGCCAAATAAGGATGAAAAATATTCCCTATCCTACCATTCTAAAGAGGCTTAACAGCCTATGATATAAAAAAGATAAAACATTGAAAAAAGCCGACTGGAGAAAAGCACCCCACTCCCACAAGAGTCGATTCCTCTCGATTCATCTGATTGCACTTCCCAGGAACCAGTGAGCATATCGTAAACACTCTAGTATTTATAAAGAGCCCCAGGTTTTCAAATAGCCGATATTTCCACCCAATATTTTCTTCTCAAC